>JBBQBW010000246.1:0-5020 GCA_038318025.1 Burkholderiales bacterium
GTGTTCCAGTGGCGCAATCCCACGCACACGCGGCGGGCCAGCTACGAGTTCCTGAGCCGCAATACCAACGAGTTGCGAGGAGTGGACCGGGAGGCTGCCCTGGGCGATCCGGGCGTGATCCTCAACACCGTGATGGAGGGAGATCGCGAGCGGCTGCTGGCCGCCGCCGCCGAGGGCGAGCGCGTGATGCAGCCGATACGCGTGGACTACAGGGTGATCGACCCACGCGGCGGCGTTCGCTGGATGCGCACCTCGGCGGCTCCCGGACGGCAGCCGGACGGCACCGTCCTCTGGAGCGGCCACTGGGCCGACATCACCGAGGAAAAGCGCCTCGAGGGCGACCTGCGCGCCGCCAAGGAGGCGGCCGATGCCGCCAACGGCGCCAAGAGCACCTTCCTCGCCACCATGAGCCACGAGATCCGCACGCCGATGAATGGCGTGCTCGGCATGCTCGAGCTCCTGGCGATGACGCCGCTGGACAACGACCAGCGCTCGAGCCTCGCCGTGGTGCGGGAGTCCAGCAAGTCGCTGCTGCGCATCATTGACGACATCCTCGACTTCTCGAAGGTGGAGGCGGGGCGCCTCGAGCTGCGGCCCGAGCCGGTGTCGCTTGCTCGGTTGGTCGAGCGCGTGCATGACCTCTATTCCGGCACGGCCAGCAGCAAGGGCCTGCTGCTCACCGCAACGGTGGATGAGCGGCTGAGCCCCTGGGTGCTTGCCGACGCGCTGCGGGTGCAGCAGATACTCGGCAACCTGGTGAGCAACGCGATCAAGTTCACCAGCAAGGGTGAAGTGTCGATGCGCGCAGACCTGGTGGAGCGGCTGGATGGAGAGGACTACGTGCGCCTCACCGTGGCCGATACCGGCATCGGCATCACGGCCGAGGACCAGCAACGCCTCTTCCAGCCCTTCGTGCAGGCGAGCGGCGCCGCGGCCTCGCGCTACGGCGGCACGGGGCTGGGCCTGTCGATCTCGAAGCGCCTCGCGGAGCTGATGGGCGGCTCGGTGGAGATGCGAAGCCGCGCCGGCGCGGGCACCGAGGTGGAAGTGATGCTGCGCTTCCCGATCGCGCGGCAGCCGGAGGGCATCGAGGCAGGCGCTTCATCCGGCGCAGTCGCGGCGGTCGTCGCAGCCCGGTCCGCGCCCACCATCGAGCAGGCGGAGCGGGAGCGCACGCTGGTGCTCATCGTGGACGACCATCCCATCAACCGCATGGTGCTGGCGCGCCAGGTGCGGGCGCAGGGCTACGCCTGCGAGGTGGCGCCCGATGGCCTGGTGGCCCTTGAGCTCTGGAGCAGCGATCGCTTCGCCGTCGTGGTCACCGATTGCAACATGCCGGAGCTCTCGGGCTACCAGCTCACGCGCCACATCCGTACCGCCGAGGCGCGGCACGGCTCTACGCGCACCCCGATCATCGCGTGCACCGCCAATGCGCTCGGCGGCGAGGCGGAGCGGTGCCTCGCCGAGGGGATGGACGACTACCTCAGCAAGCCCGTGGAGCTGGCGCGCCTGGCGGAGAAGCTACAGCGCTGGCTGCCGCTGCCGCTGCCGGAAGAGGCGCTGCCCGCCGTGGAAAGCGCCGCGCGCCTGGCCCCGTCGCGCGCCGAGCCCTTCGATAGCGCGGTGGTGGAGGAGATCTCGGCCGGCAACCCGGTGGTCGCGCGCGAGGTGCTGCTGCGTTTCCGCCGCTACAACTCGGAGGATGCGCAGTTGCTTCGTGGCGCGGTGTCTTCCGGCGACTTCGAGCGAGTGTGCGAGGCGGCGCACCGGATCCGCGGCTCCAGCCGCACCGTGGGTGCCAGCGACCTCGCCATCGCCTGCGAGCGCATGGAGGCGGCGGCGGGCAAGGGCGACTGGGACGCCGTGGCGCAGGCGATGGAGGACTTCGACCGCGAGGTCGGGCGCATGGACCGGCATATTTCGGGACTGGCTGCGTGACGCCACGGGAAGTCCGGGCCGAGGACCTGCGATTCCTCGTCGTCGAAGACCACGGGTTCCAGCGCTGGACGCTGGGCCTCATGCTCCAGAACCTGGGCGCGCGCTCGATCTTCTCGGCGCAGGACGGCGCCGAGGCGCTCGAGGTGCTGCAGCACATCGACCCGCCCATCGACGTGATCGTCACCGACCTCAACATGCCGCGCATGGATGGCATCGAGCTCATCCGCCACGCGGGGGACATGGGCATCGGGGCCGCGTTCATCGTGGTGAGCGAGCAGGAGCGCTCGCTGGTGGCGTCGGTCGCGCGGATGGCGAGCGCCTATGGCGTGCGCGTGCTCGATTCGATCCAGAAGCCGGTGACGGCAGCGAAGCTGCGCACGGCGCTGGAGGGCTACCGGCCGCCGCAGGGGGCCGGGCGCACGGCCGAGGCCGCGTCGGCCTTTACCGTGGCGGAGATCGAGGCCGGAATCGACGCCGGCGAGTTCGAGCCGTTCTTCCAGCCCAAGGCGGAACTCGCGACCGGCATCGTGCGCGGCGCCGAGGCGCTGGCGCGGTGGCGCCATCCGCGCTTCGGGGTGCTCCCGCCAGCCACCTTCATCGAGATCCTGGAGGGCAGCGGTCGCATCGATGCGCTCACGCTCATGATCCTGGACCAGTCGGCACGTTGCTGCCGCGAGTGGCGCGACAACGGCATCGACGCCGGGCTGTCGGTGAACATCTCGCTCGTATCGCTCACCGAGGTGGCGCTGGCCGATCGCCTCACCGCGGTGGTCACGGCGGCGGGGCTGCATCCGCGGGACGTGACGCTCGAGGTGACCGAGACGGCGGCGGCGACCCACATCGGCCGCGTGCTCGAGAACCTGTCGCGGCTGCGGATGAAGGGCTTCGGCCTCTCGATCGACGACTTCGGCACCGGCTACGCCTCGATGCAGCAGCTGGCGCGCATGCCCTTCACCGAGCTGAAGATCGACCAGTCGTTCATCCGCAATTCCCCCTCCGATCCGTCGAGCCTCGCGGTGCTGGAGTCGAGCCTCGAGATCGCCGGCAAGCTCGGCATCGAGGCCGTGGCCGAGGGCGTCGAGACGCGGGAAGAGGTGCAGCTGCTGCGCCAGCTCGGCTGCCGCGTCGCCCAGGGCTTCTTCTTCGGCAAGCCGCTGCCCGCCGACGACTTCCTGCGCGCGCTGCGCTAGGCGCGCTAGGGGTCAGACTCCGAACGCGCCTTTGCGCTCCTTCGGGGTCAGACTCCGAATCCAATTTCATTTTAAATCAAGCCGCCGCGCTTGGGAGTCTGACCCCGAAGGGACTCCGTAGGGGCTTAGGAGTCTGACCCCGAAGCTTCCGAAGCTTCCGACCCCGAAGCTTCCAGGCGGTAGCCGTGCTGGTAGATCGAGGCGAGCTTCCAGCCGTGGCGGCCATCGAGTTCCAGCAGCTGCCTCACGCGGCTGATGTGCGTGTCGACGGTGCGGGTCTCCGTGGCATCGGGCTGTCCCCACACCTGCAGGAAGATCTGCGGGCGCGTGAGCAGCTCGTTGCGCTTTTCGAACAGCAGCTTCGCCAGCTCGAACTGCCGCGGGGTCAGCTTCACCGGGGTGCCGGCGATGGACACGATGCGATGCGTCAGGTCCACGCGGTATGGAGGGATCTCGATGGCATCGGCGTGGGCTTCGGTGACACCCGCCCGCCGGGCCACCGCCGCCACGCGCGCCAGGAACTCCACGCGCCGCAGAGGCTTGATCAGGTAATCGTCGGCGCCGAGGTTCAGGATCCGCGCCACTTCCTCCTCGGCGTCGAGGGAGGTCGCGAAGATCACCGGCATGCGCGGGTGGTGGGTGCGGATCCAGCGCAGCACCTCGTCGCCCGGCACGTCGGGGACGTGGCGGTCGAGGATGGCGAGGTCGAACGACTCGCGATGGATCGCGTCGATCGCCGCCTGCCCGGTCTCGAACGTGGCGACCTGGTGGCCGGCCTCGCCGAGCCAGTGCTGCGCGAGGTCGAGGAGGAAGCAGTCGTCGTCGAGGTAGAGGATCTTCATGCCGCGCCGAGCTTAAGTTATGGACGCGGGTGCGGAATACGTAATTTCGGACAGCGCCGCGTTTCAGGCGGGGTTGGGTCCGGGAAGGGCGTCCCGTTGATGGTGCGGAGCGCATAGACCCGGCGCCATACGGGCGGTCACGACGAATGAGCGCGCGTGGTGATCGAAAGAGCCGCACGGCAAGTGCTGTAGGAAAGCGCCTTCAACGAGGTCAGACGGAACCTGTCGAACTTTTCCCACACGCTTCGTTAACGTGAAATTTGAGGTGGACATTGGTTCCTCCGGCGTCTCGATGGAGGCCTCATGCAACGGACTGTAAAGAATGGATCGCGCAAGCTTCCCAAGGCAGCAACCGGCGTCGCGGGACTGGACGCCATCACCGGGGGCGGCTTGCCGAAGGGCCGCACCACGCTGCTGCTGGGCGGACCCGGCTCCGGCAAGACCATCCTCGCGCTGAAGTTCCTGGTGCAGGGCGCGACCGCCGAGAAGGAGCCGGGCATCTTCGTCGCGTTCGAGGAGTCGTCGACGCGCATCATGGAGAACGCATCCTCCTTCGGCTGGAAGCTCGACAAGCTGACGCCGAAACGCCTCTACTTCCTGGATGCCATGCCGCCCGCGAACGAGGTGCACTCCGGCGAGTTCGACCTGGGCGGCCTGCTCGCGGCGCTGGGCGCCCAGGTGAAGGCCATGGGCGCGCGTCGCATCGTCTTCGATGCGCTCGACATTCCGCTCAGCCTGCTCACGGACCCCGCCGCGCGCCGCCGCGAGGTCTACCGGCTGCACGAGTGGCTGATCGAGCGCGGCCTCACGGGGCTCATCACGGCAAAGGCCGACGCGGAGGCCGAGCACGCCGCGGAACCGGCCTCCTACGGCTTCATGCAGTTCATGGTCGATTGCGCCCTGATCCTGAAGCACGGGGTGGTGAACGGCGTGTCGCAGCGCAACTTGCGCGTGCAGAAGTACCGCGGCACCTCCTTCGACGAAAACGAGACCCCCTACCTGATCGGATCCGAAGGGCTCGAGGTCACGGCGGCGCCGTTCCTGCGCCGC
>JBBQBW010000247.1:0-4998 GCA_038318025.1 Burkholderiales bacterium
AGCAACGCGCTGCGTAGTTTATGACCGACCGCCGTCACGACCTTCAACTAAAAACGGGACACCGCCGCGCCTGTTGCACCGGGTGGAGAGTTCCGTCGGGCGCGGCGAGGCTCTCCACGGTGACCACTTCCTTGCCGTCGAGGGTCGGCAGGAAACGGATGCACGAGTTGATCGCGCGGTAGCGCATGGCGCCCTGGATCGCTTCCCCGACCACCACGGTGCACGCACCACAATCGCCCTCGGCGCAGCCCTCCTTGGTGCCGCAGCGCCCGAGCGGCCCGCGCAGGTACTGGAGCAGCGTGGTGGTGGCGGAGGCGTCACGCGCCTCGACGATGGCGCCATCGAGGAGGAAGCGCGGATAACGGGCCTCCGGGTCGCGCTTCCCCATCAGCTGCCGCGATAAGTGGAGTAGCTCCAGGGCGAAGCGAGCAGCGGCACGTGGTAATGCGAGCCGGGGTCGGCGATGCCGATGCGAATCACCACGGTCGAGAGGAATGCGGGCTGCGGCAGCTTTACGCCCTTGCCACGAAAATACGCCTCGAGGTCGAACGCGAGCTCGTAGATGCCGGCCTGCATCGACGCGCCGGAGAGCAGCGGTTGCGCGCAGCGTCCCTCGGCATTGGTGGTGGCTCGCGCGACCGATCCGCCGCCCACACGCGTCAGCTCGATGGCGACGCCCGCCGCGGCGATGCCGTGGTAGGTGTCCAGCACATGAGTCGTCAACATGCCCATGAAGGTACGATATAGCACAGTGCATGCCAAGGAGTACGTTCCCTCGTGACCCACGCATCCTATCCGCGCGACCTGGTCGGCTACGGCGCGCGGCCGCCCCTCGCCGACTGGCCCGGCGGGGCGCGCATCGCGGTGCAGTTCGTCCTCAACTACGAGGAAGGCGCCGAGAGCTCGGTGCTCCACGGCGACGCCGCATCGGAAACGTTTCTCTCGGAGATCGTGGGCGCCCAGCCCTACCCGAACGCTCGCCACATGAGCATGGAGTCGCTCTACGAATACGGCAGCCGCGCGGGGGTGTGGCGGTTGCTGCGCCTGTTTCGCGATCGCGAGCTGCCCCTCACCGTGTTCGCCGTGGCGATGGCGCTGGAGAAGAACCGCGAGGCCGCCGCCGCCTTTGTCGAACATGGCCACGAGATCGCCTCCCACGGCTGGCGCTGGATCAACTACCACGGCATGCCCGAGGCCGAGGAACGCGAGCACATCGCGCGCGCGGTGGAATCGATCCGATCGATCACCGGCGAGCGGCCCCTCGGCTGGTACACGGGGCGCACCAGCGAGAACACGCGCCGCCTGGTGGCCGAATTCGGCGGCTTCCTCTACGACGCCGATTCCTACGCCGATGACCTGCCGTACTGGGAGGTGGTCGCGGGCAAGCCGCAGCTCATCGTGCCGTACACCCTCGACACCAACGACATGCGCTTCGCGACTCCCCAGGGCTTCAACACCGGCGAGCAGTTCTTCGCCTACCTGCGCGACGCGTTCGATACGCTCTACGCGGAAGGCGAGGAGGCGCCGAAGATGCTCTCCATCGGCCTCCATTGCCGGCTGGCGGGGCGCCCGGCGCGCCTCGTTGCCCTCGGGCATTTCCTCGACCACGTGCAGGGCCATGAGAAGGTCTGGGTTTGCCGTCGGGTGGAGATCGCGCGGCACTGGATCGAGCGTCACCCGTACCACCCGCCCGTCGCATGAGTGCGGTGGAGAGCCTGAATGGCGCCGGGGATGTGGCCTTCGTTGCGCGGCTGGGCGGAATCTACGAGCATTCGCCGTGGGTCGCGGAGCGCGCTTTCGCGCAGCGCCCGTTCGTTTCCCTTGAAGCACTTCGCGCGGCGATGCAGGCGGCGGTGCTCGCGGCCTCGCCCGACGAACAGATGGCGCTGATCCGCGCCCACCCGGAGCTCGCGGGCAAGCTCGAGGCTGCTCAACTCACCGAGAACTCCCAATGCGAGCAGCGCCAGAGCGGGCTCGACCGCTGCACCGCCGAGGAGAAGTCGCAGATGCAGTCGCTGAACCTGCACTACCGGGAGAAGTTCGGCTTTCCTTTCATCGTGGCGGTGAAGGGCCTCGACTGGGCCGCGATCATCGAGCGCATGGGCGAGCGCCTGCCCCACACCCGCGAGGAAGAGGTGGCGACGGCGCTGGCCGAGATCGGGCGAATCGCCCGCTTCCGGCTGGAGGCGCTGCAGTGAGCGCGGCGCTGCGCTTCGGCCCGCGCATCCTCGAACAGGCCGAGACCCTCGGCGCCATCACCGAGCGCCCCGGCATGGTGGCGAGGAGCTACCTCACGCCGCAGCATCGCGAGGCTGGCGATCACATCCGTCGCTGGATGCGCGAGGCGGGGATGGAGGCCGACTACGACGCCCTGGGCAACGTGGTCGGGCGCTACCCCGGATCGCGGGCCGGAGCCCCCGCGGTGCTCACCGGCTCCCACATGGACTCGGTGATCGACGCCGGGAAGTACGACGGCCTCTTCGGCATCCTGGCGCCGATCGCATGCGTCGCCGAGCTTAATCGCGCCGGGCGGCGGCTGCCGTTCCCGATCGAGGTGATCGCCTTCGGCGACGAGGAGGGCGTGCGCTTCGGCACCTCGATGATGGGCAGCAAGGCGCTCACCGGGCGGCTCGACGCGAGCGTCTTCGAGATTCGCGACGCGGCGGGCGTACCCCTGGGCGACGCGCTGCGCGCCTTCGGCGGCGACCCGGGCGCGGTGCCGGGCCTGAAACGTGATTCGAAAGGCATTCGCGTATTCGTCGAAACCCACATCGAGCAAGGACCGGTGCTCCTCGACGAGGGGTTCGCGGTCGGCGTGGTCAGCGCCATCGCGGGCTCGACCCGGGTGCGGGTCGCCCTGCGCGGCGAGGAGGGCCATGCGGGCACCGTGCCGATGGCTTTGCGCCACGATGCCCTCACCGCGGCCGCCGAGATGGTGCTCGAGGTCGAGCGCCACTGCCGCGCCAGCGCCGGGCGGCTGGTCGGCACCGTGGGCAAGCTCGCGGTAGCGGCGGGGGGCGCCATCAACGTGATTCCCGGGCGCGTGGAATTCACCATCGACGTGCGCTCGGGCGACGACGCCATGCGGCGCGCGGCAGTGAGCAACGTGGAGGCCGCATGCCGTGCGATCGCCCGCGTTCGGGGCGTTGCCATCGAGTGGCACTTCCTGCAGGAGCTGGCGGCGGCGCAATGCGACGGGCCGGAATGCGCGGCCCTGGCTCGCGCCATCGAATCCTTCGGCCTTCCCGTGCGCCACCTGCCGAGCGGTGCAGGGCACGACACGATGCAGTTCGCGGGGGTTGCTCCCATCGCGATGCTGTTCGTTCGCTGCGGCAATGGCGGTGTCAGCCACAGCCCGCGTGAGACGCTCTCGGCCGCGGACGCCGACATCGCGACCGCGGTGTTGCTGCGCTACCTCGAGGATCTCGCGTGAGCGCGCACCACGATGCGTTGGAGCGTTGGCTGGAGGCGCGCCACGGCGAGGCGGTGGCGTTCCTGGCCGAGTTGGTGAAGGTTCCCAGCGATACGCCCCCGGGCGACAACGCGCCCCATGCGCGGCGCGCGGCGGAGCTGCTTGGTGCCATGGGTTTCGAAGTGGAGCGCCACGAGGTGCCGGCGGCCCGGGTGGCGGCGGTGGGCCTCGACTCGGTGACCAATCTGGTGGTGCGGCATCGCTTCGGCCCGGGACCGACGCTGGCACTGAACGCCCACGGCGACGTGGTGCCCCCGGGCGACGGGTGGACTCGCGCACCGTACGGCGCCGAAGTCCATGACGGCCGGATGTACGGTCGTGGTGTGGCGGTATCGAAATCCGACTTCGCGACCTATGCCTACGCGCTCGCCGCACTGCGCGCCCAGGAATCCGCCGGGCCGCCTCTGCGCGGCGCCGTCGAGTTGCATTTCACCTACGACGAGGAGGTGGGTGGCGAGGTGGGGCCGCGCTGGCTCCTCGAGCGCGGCATCTCGCGACCCGACTTCGCGATCTGCGCCGGCTTCTCCTACGGCATCGTCACGGCGCACAACGGCTGCCTGCAGCTCGAGGCGTGGCTGCGGGGCAAGGCCGCCCACGCCGGGATCCCGCAGACCGGCATCGACGCGATTCGCGCCGCCGTCGCAGTGCTGTCGGAGCTCTACGTTGCATCGGAGGCGCTCACGCAGACGCGCTCGCACACGCCGGGCATCACCTATCCCACCCTCAACGTGGGCCGCATCGACGGCGGAATGCATACCAACGTGGTGCCCGAGGTTGCGATGTTCCGCCTCGATCGTCGCATCATTCCCGAGGAGAGCCCCGCTCAGGTAGAGGCGGACCTGCACCGCGCCATCGAGGCGTCGGCGAAGAAGCATCCCGGCGTCGCGCTCGAATTGCGCCGCCTGCTGCTCGCCGATCCCCTGCGCCCCATCGCCGGACACGAGCGGCTGGTGGCGGCACTGCAGCGCCACGGCGAGCGCGTCTTCGGCGAGCCGATCCCCGCGGGTGGCGTGCCCCTCTACACCGACGCGCGCCACTACTCGGCCGCCGGCATTCCCGTGGTGCTCTACGGTGCCGGGCCGCGCACCATCGAGGCGTCCAACGCCAAGCGCGCCGACGAGAACCTGGCGCTCGAGGACCTGCGCCGCGCCACGCGCGTCGTGGCCTGTGCCGTGGCCGACCTCCTTGCCTGATGCCGGAGCGCGCGTCGCGAAGAGATCACGATGACCTTGCCCGAGGCCCCGGAGCTGGTCGCGAACGCGCTCGTGGCCGCGAGCATCGTGCTGGCAGCGCGCAACAGCATCCATGTGTGGTGGACCGGCATCCTCGGCTGCGCGGTGTTCGCGTGGGTCTTCATCGACGCGAAGCTCTATTCGGACGCGATCCTTCAGGTGTTCTTCATCGCGGCCAGCATCGGCGGATGGTGGAACTGGCTGCACGGCGACCACGGGGCGCCGGTGCCGATCCGGTGGACGCCCACGCCGCGGCTCGCGACGATGGTCGCCGCCGGCATCGCATTCACGGCG
>JBBQBW010000248.1:0-4992 GCA_038318025.1 Burkholderiales bacterium
ATCCCCGCCTGAGTGAAAAGGGGGCCCTAGGCCCCCTTGTTGTTTCCCGCGCCAGCGGCTCAGTCAGCCAATGCGTCGAGGGCTTTCTGGAAGCGGTTGGCGTGCGAGCGCTCGGCCTTGGCCAGCGTCTCGAACCAGTCCGCGATCTCCTCGAAGCCCTCGTCCCGCGCCGACTTGGCCATGCCGGGGTACATATCGGTGTACTCGTGGGTCTCGCCGGCGACGGCGGCTTTCAGGTTCTGGCGCGAGCTGCCGATGGGGAGGTCCGTGGCGGGATCGCCGACGGCCGCGAGGTAATCGAGGTGGCCGTGGGCGTGGCCGGTTTCGCCTTCGGCGGTCGAGCGGAACAGGGCGGCGACATCGTTCTGGCCTTCGACGTCGGCCTTGCTCGCGAAGTAGAGGTAGCGGCGGTTCGCCTGGGATTCGCCGGCGAACGCGGCCTTGAGGTTGTCGTGGGTCTTGGTGCCTTTGAGGGGTTTCATGCGTGCCTCCTGTGGATCCATGGGACGGAAACGGACGGTGTTCCGATTTGTTGTCTCGGCAGTTCGAGGGTAGTCCGCGCCGCTGCCGATCGTCCAATAGGATATTCCGATGCGCCCGATTGGAGGCGCCAATCATCCCGCCGCAATGAAAAACGGCGCCCGGGGGCGCCGTTGACCCTATACCGCCGCGAGGCGGGTCAGCCGAACGGCCGGCCGTCCTCGCGGATTTCGCGGCCCAGGCGCAGCTCCGTGCCCGGGTTCTCTCGCGTCCGCGTCACGTATTCCTGGCCGCGGTATTCGTAGCGCACTTCGTAGCCCTGTACCGGGACGTCGTTCCCGGCGATCAGGCGGCACTTCGACTTGTCGAGGTCGTTCTGCTCGTCTTCGTTGCCGCGCTGGTTCAGCCGGTTGCCGAGGATCCCGCCCAGGATCGCGCCGCCGACCGTGGCGGCGTCGTTGCCGCGCCCGCTGCCGACCTGGTGGCCGGCTACGCCGCCGACGAGCGCGCCGAGGGCAGTGCCCTTGTTGAGGGCGCTGCCGTCGGAGGAGCCGCCGCGCAGCTCTTCATAGTGGCCGGCGCGGGGGTTCCAGCATTCCTGCCGGGCATCGCCCGCGGCGTACAGCGGCTGCGATTCGATCACGCGCGCGCTGTTGCCGCGATACGTGTCGCGGTTCGATTCGCGGTAGTCGCGTGAATCGTACGAATTGTTGTACGACGGCTGGGAATAGGTCTGCGCGAACGCCGCGGGCGCGATGGCGGTCAGGGCGGTGGCGACTGCGATGGCGATCTTCTTCATGCTTTGTCCTCCAATGGATTCACGGCCCTCGATGGAGGGCACTCACATCATTGAGACAAAGACGGGAAAGCCCGCGTTCCTCGCTATCCGGCCAATCGCCTGTAGGACGATGCCGCGTCAGCGCGGGTACATCGGCGCACGCTCGCGCTGGCGCGGGCGGGGCGGCTCGTCGATAGGCACCACGTCCACCCGCACGCGCACCGTGCGGCCCGGGTCGCCCTGCATGCGCGTGGTGAAGGTGCGGCCCTGGTAGTCGTAGGCGACCTCGTAGCCCACCGTGGCCTCGCGCACCTCTTCGACGGTGCGGCAGCGCTCCACCTCTCGGGTGAGCGGCCGGCGCTCCACCTCGACGGATTCGCGCGCCGCGCCGGGGCCGGCGTTGTCGCGCTCGACCTGGTTGCCGATGAGGCCGCCCACGATCGCGCCGGCGGCCGTGCCGCGGTCTCGCCCGCCCGAGGAATTGCCGAACTGGTGGCCGACCACACCGCCGATGACCGCACCCAGCACCGTGCCCGCGCCAATCGGGGCGCCGGTGTCGCTGCGGGTGATGCGGCGCTCTTCATAGCCGCGCTGGCGCTCGCTCCAGCACTCCTCGCGGGAGACCGGGATGCGCTCGTAGATGGGGCGGGCCGAGACTACGCGCGCGGTGTCGCCGAACGAGTCGGCCAACAGCGGGGTGGAGGCGGCGGCGAGGAGGGCGGCGGCGAGGGCGGACTTCTTCATCGAAGTTTCTCCATAGGTTCTTGGGATCGAAGCTTCCGGGTAAACGGGGAAAGGCGGCTTTTGGTTGACCGCTTCAGGCCCAGTCCCGGGCGATCCGAAGCTGCTCGCGCAGGATGGGACGGATGCGTTGGGCCAGGTCGGCGCGGAACGGGAACGGGCTCCTCTCCTCCATGTACGTGGAGCAGGCCATCTCGAGCTGCACGGCGTGGACGCCGCGCGCCGGATCGCCGTAGCGCCGGGTGATGTAGCCGCCCTTGAAGCGGCCGTTGAGCACCGCGGAGTAGCCGGGATATTTCCCGAGCGCCGCGATGAGGGCCGCCGCGAGCTTCGGGTCGCAGGAAGCGCCGTCGGCGGTGCCGAGGTTGAGATCCGCGAGCTTGCCCGGAAAGAGCCGCGGCACTTCCGAGAAGATCGAGTGCGCATCCCACAGCACGGCGCGCCCGTGCTGCGCGCGCACCCGTTCGATCTCGGCGGCGAGGCGGCGGTGGTAGGGCTGCCAATGCGTCGCCACGCGGCGACGGATCTCGTCGTCGGCCGGCTCGACGCCGCCGCGGTACAGGGGCTGGCGGTCGAAGGTGTCGATGGGGCAGAGGCGCGGCGTGTCCTGTCCCGGGTACAGGTTGCTGCCGTCGGGCGGGCGGTTTACGTCCACCACGTAGCGCGACAGTGTCGCCGTGATGACGGTGGCGCCGAGCTCGTCGAGGAAATCGTAGAGCCGCGGCAGGTGCCAGTCGGTGTCGGGGCGGCGCTGGGCGCAATCGTTCAACGTCGCCCCCACGCAATGGGGGATGAACGTGCCCACGTGGGGCATCGAGACGATGAGTGCGCTCGCGCCGCGGCGGTAGCGGTAAGGCGGGGTGGTTCTTTCGGCGAGGAGCATTTGGTTATTATGCGTCCATGAAACGAAACGTGGTCGGGGGTGGGGGACCAGAAATCTCCCTCTCCCTTGGGCCAGGGCCGCTTTGCTCCCTCTCCCTTGGGAGAGGGTCGGGGAGAGGGTCCTGACCCCTCTCCAGCCCATCTCCGGCGGCACTACACCGTGAAGACCACGCCGCGCTTCGTGGCCTACAAGGCGCAGCTCACCGAGGAGTTCCGCATGGAAGCGGTCAAGACCGCGATGGTCGCGGCATGATCCCGCTACAGGAGTGGCTGCTGTTCGCCGCCGCGGCGCTGGTGCTGGTGCTGACGCCGGGCCCCAACATGGTCTATATCCTGTCGCGCTCCATCGTGCAGGGCAGCCGCGCGGGCGTGATCTCGCTCTTCGGTGTGGTGGCGGGTTTCCTGGTGCACATGGTGGCCACCGCCATCGGCCTCTCGGCGCTCTTCCTCGCGGTACCCTTCGCCTTCGAGGCGCTCAAGTGGGCGGGGGCCGCGTACCTGCTCTACCTCGCATGGCAGGCGGTGCGCCCGGGCGGCGGCTCCCCCTTCGAGCCGCGGCCGCTGCCGCCGGACCCGCCGCGCAGGCTCTTCGCCATGGGCTTCGTCACCAACCTTCTCAATCCCCAGGTGGCGTTCTTTTATATCTCGCTGTTTCCGCAGTTTGTCGACCCGGCGCGGGGCTCGGTGCTGCTGCAGAGCGTCCTCCTGGGCCTCACGCAGGTCGCGATCAGCTTCAGCGTGAATTTCGCGATCGCGCTCGGAGCCGCGGGCATCGCCGCGTGGTTCGCGCGCAATCCCCTGTGGCTCGCGGTGCAGCGCTGGGTGATGGGCCTGGTGCTCGCGGGGCTAGCGGTGCGCCTTGCGCTCGAGCAGCGGCGCTAGCCATGCCGATCCGCCTCCAGACCGAGCGCCTGCTGCTGCGGGAATTCCGTCCCTATGACTGGGACGCCTACGCGCCGATGCTGGCCGACGCCGAGGTGATGCGCTACATGGGCGAGGGCAAGACCTTCACGCGGGACGAGGCGTGGCGCGCCATCTCCGCGGTGCTGGGCCACTGGAGGATGCTGGGGTACGGCATGTGGGCGCTGGAGGAGAAGGCCACCGGGGCGCTGGTGGGGCGCGTGGGCTTCATCGACCCGCCCGGCTGGCCCGGCTTCGAGCTCGGCTGGATGCTCGGTAAGCCCTACTGGGGGCGGGGTTTCGCGACCGAGGGTGCCGCACGCTGCCTGCGTTACGCTTTCGAGGAACTGCGGCGCGATCGCGTGATCAGCCTGATCAGGCCGGCCAACCTGCCCTCGATTCGCGTGGCGGAGCGGCTCGGCGAGACGCTTGCGGGGGAGGTCGAGTTGCTGGGATCGAAAGCCCTGGTGTACGAGGCGCGGCGATGAGCGAGGAGCCCGTCGAGGGCCCCGGCGCGCGCACGCGGGACGGCTCCCCGGTGGAGCTGTATCGACGCCTCGCGCACCTCGGTGAGGTGGAGCGCTTCGCTCAGCTGGTGCCGCCTTCCCACACCATCCTCGAGCTCGGTTGCGGCGCGGGCCGCATGACCCGCGAGCTGCTCGCGCGCGGCCACCCGGTGACCTGCGTGGACAACAGCGAGGACATGCTGGCGCTGCTGCCGCCCGGCGCGCGCAAGGTGCTGGCGGACATCGAGACGCTGGACCTCGCGCGTACCTTCGATATGGTGCTGCTCGCGAGCTGCCTGGTGAATGTCCCCGAGGCGGGGCTTCGCCAACGCCTCGTCGCCGCCTGCCGCCGCCACCTCGAGGCCGAAGGGCTGCTGGTGTTCGAGCGGCAGGATCCCGCGTGGCTCGAAGAGGCGGTGGTAGGGCCGGCCGGCTCCATCGGCGCGATCGACGTCTTCGTGGACCGGGTGGAGCGCCGCGGCGACGAAGTGGAAATGTCGTTGCGTTATCGCGACGCGGCCGATGAGTGGACCCACAGTTTCCTCGCGTCGCGCATCGACGATGCCGCCATGGCCGAGCTGCTGGAGGCGCACGGTTTCGGGGCACCCACGTGGCTGGACCCGCGGCGGCGCTGGGGCGCGGCGATGGTGCGCGAGTGACGATGCACCTGGTGGTGCGGGCGCACTTAGATCCGGCGGCTCTAGG
>JBBQBW010000249.1:0-4992 GCA_038318025.1 Burkholderiales bacterium
TCGAGCATCCGCAGCGGCTCGAAATCGCCGCGCTTCGTGATGAGCTTCTCCTCGTCCACGGTGCTGGCGGGTGGCACCTGCCAGGTGGCCACCACCGGGTGCCTTGCCGCGACCTCCGCGCCGAGGAAGCGGATGGCCCCCACGTCCTTCAGCACCTTCGGCTCGATCGTCGCCGGCACGAAGCCCGCGCCGGTATAGCCCAGCACCAGCAGGCGCCCGTCGGTGAGCGGCACCGGCCGGAAGTAGCCGGTCTCGGCGTTGCTCACCGCCTCGATGGCGCCGGTGGCGACCTCGTAGCGGAAGATGTTCGACACTCCGGTGTAGTAGCTGCTGCCGTAGAGGTAGCGGCCGTCGGGGGTGAAGGTGAAGCTCTCCGGCACCGAGTGCCCGAACTTGAACTCGGAAAGCGGCGCCATGTTGCCCGCGCGCACGCGGTCGATCTCCCACACGCGCACGAACTGCTCCGAGCTCACCTCGCTCATCGAGGCTGAGAGGTACCGCCCGTCGGGCGAGATGTCGAGGTCGTAGGGCACGTCCTCGTAGCCGAAGGCGTGCAGCTCCTCCCACGCCTCGTAGGGATGCGCGATGCGCACCAGGGTCGCGATGCCGTTCTCGTGGCGCACGCCCAGCAGCGAGCGGTCGACGGGGTTGAAGGCGATCTCGCCGATGCGCGCGTCCTCCAGCAGCATGCGTGTCGCGCCCGTGGCGAGGTCCAGCGCCATCAGGTCGCGCCAGGCGAGGTTGTCGCTGGTGTAGAAGAGTGTCCGTCCGGCGCGGTCGTGGGCGAGCGACGAGACGCGGTAGAGGATCGGGCCCTTGATGTCGGCGAGGCGGCGCGTTTCGCCCGTCGCGACGTCGATCGACCCCACGTGCTGCACCACGCCCGGGTAGCGGAACGCGCCGTAGAGCAGCCCCGCGGGCTCATCGAGGAAGAGCCGCGAGGAGGAGCCGACCGCGCGCGGCACCAGCGTCTTCTGCGGCGTGACCGGGTGCTTGCGCACCTCGGCCAGGTTGCGCGCCTGGAACTCGCGCTCGAAGGCGATCCACTGCTCCCAGGCGCGCTCGATCGGCATGCCATAGACGTGCTCGAACTGGTCGGAGAAGTAGCGCTTGCTGGACTCGTCGCGCCTCAGCCACGCCAGCACCTTCTCCGGCCCGTGGGCGAAGGCGAGCCAGGTGAAGAAGCGCGTGCCGTACAGGTAGGCGTTGGCGCCGTACTGGAAGTCGGTGCGGATGCCGCGCGTCACCAGCGCCAGCGGGTCGTAGAACCGGGCGTTGTCGCGCACCATCGCGCGGAACACCATCTCGTCGTAGCCGCCCTGGGCGCGTCCCAGGCCACCGCCCATCCAGGTCTCGACGAACACCGCCGCGCCCTCGTTGTACCAGCGCGCCGCGGTGAACCGCGGCACCGTGAGGTAGCTCCAGAGGATCGTCTCCGGGTTCTCCGCGCGTGCGGCGACCTTGCCGAAGAAGAGGCGGCGCCAGAACCGGTCCTGCTCTGCCGCCACGTCGCCGGCCGCCACGTGCACCAGCTCGTGGTTCATCAGCGAATACATGCGCTCGCTGGCGGGGAAGGTCTCGAAGGCGCGCGAGAGCGGCGCCACGTCGAAGATCAGGAGGTTGCGCGGCGCCGACATGGCGGCGGCGTTGCCGAAATCCGCCAGGTCCTTCAGCAGCACCGTGGTCGGCTCCCACGGCGTCCACCCGAGGTTGCGCTTCTGCCACTCGAGGGAATTGGTGAAGGTGCGAAGCGCGTGGGGTTCGAGGTAACGGATGGTGTCGAACGAGAAGAGCCGGATGTTGGCGGTCTCCACGTAAGAAATGCCGAGCGAGCCTCCGGCGGTGGCGCCGGTGGCGGCGAGGGCGATCAGGCAAGACAGCATCCGGCGCAGCATCGGCAGCCTCGGCAGGTAATTCCTGCCGCAGCATACGGGTTGGACCCCGGAAAGCAAAACGCCGGCCCGTGGGGCCGGCGTTCCGCCGTGCTGCGGTACTTCGGAGGCGCTACTTTTTCATCGCCTCGTTGGCGACCTGGCCCGCCGCCTGGTTCGCCGCTTTCTGGGCAGCCTGGTTCGCGGCCTTCTGCGCGGCCTCGTTGCTCATCTGTCCCGCGGCCTGGTTTCTCGCTGCGGCACGAGCATCGTTCGACATCTGACCCGCGGCCTGGTTGGCGGCGGCGGCACGCGCGTCATTGCTCATCTGGCCGGCGGCCTGGTTCCTCGCTGCGGCACGAGCATCGTTCGACATCTGGCCCGCCGCCTGGTTGGCGGCGGCGGCACGCGCGTCATTGCTCATCTGCCCGGCGGCCTGGTTCGCGGCGGCGGCGCGGGCGTCGTTGCTCATCTGGCCGGCGGCCTGGTTCGCTGCTGCGGCACGCGCGTCATTGCTCATTTGGCCTGCGGCCTGGTTCGCCGCGGCGGCCCGCGCATCGTTGCTCATCTGCCCCGCGGCCTGGTTGGCGGCGGCGGCGCGCGCTTCGTTCGACATCTGGCCCGCAGCCTGGTTGGAGGCCTGGCTCGACGCCTGGTTGGCGGCGCCGGCGACACCCGGCTGCTGCTGGTTGGTGCCGCCGCCCTGGATGCCGAGCTTCACGTCGCTGCCGGTCGGCTGGGCCGCGCGGAAACGTTGCGCCGGGGCGATGGTGCCCGAGGTGGATTCGCCGGTCGACGGAAAGTTCGCGAACTGGGCGACGCCGAGGATCGCCGCGGCCACGGCGACGCCACCGCCGATGTAGAGATTGCGCTTGCTCTTTCCTTGTTGCTCGCTCATGTTGCGTTCTCCCGAATTTGGACCCGGTGCGGAAATACGGGGGTCCCCGACTGGTTGACCCGGGCTTGCCCCCCGGGATGGATGCGATCCTAGACCAAATACAAGCGACTTCCAAAAAAGTTGGACAGGTGCTCCCTCCTTCCTGGACCGGAGGGGGACCCTGGCCATCACCGCGTCCAGGAATCCGGGCGGCGGACCCGCCTGCGGCAGACGCGCCAGCTCCTGGTAGAGGAGCCGCAGACGTTCGAAGCGCTGCCGCGCGGCGGGGTCGGCGGCAAGGTGGGTGCCGAGGGCGAGGGTCTCGGCCTCGGTCGCCTCGCCATCGAGCACCGCCTGCATCAGGAGGTCCAGCTCGCCGGAATTCATATGAGCTCCTTCAGTCCCTGGAACAGCGGTTTCATGCGTTGGCGCGCCTCGTGCAGGCGCGACTTCACCGTGGCCTCCCCGATGCCGAGGATCTCGCTCATCTCGCCGTAGCTGCAGGAGGAGAAGTGCCGCAGCATGATCATCACCCGGTCGTCCGCGCGCATCGCCTGCAGCACGGCGTGGACGTGGCGCGATAGCTGGGCCTGGCTGGCTTTGCCTTCCGGGCCCTCGCTCTCGGGCCCGGGGATGTCGTCTTCTTCATCGAGTGGGTCGTCACGTCCGTTGCGGCGCAGCTGGTTGAGGGACTCGTTGACCGCGATGCGATAGATCCAGCTGAAGAACCGGTAGCGCGGGTCGAAATCGTCCACCCGCTCGGCCACCCTGAGGAAGACCGCCTGCGCCACGTCCGCCGCGTCGTCGCGGTTGCCGAGCACCCGGTAGGCGGCGTTGAATATCGGCCCCTGGTAGCGCGTCACCAGCGTCGCGAAGGCGTCGCGGTCGCCCGCGTCCCGGAACCGTCCCAGCAGCACCGCATCGTCGTCCTTGTCGACAATTACACGCGGCGCGCGGGAAAGTTGGGTGCTCAAGGCTGCGGGGCCGTCTCGATCTCGAAGATCCGATCGAATCCCGAGTACACGAAGATGTCCTGCAGGTGCGGGTTCACGCCCGAGAGCCGCAGCTTGCCGCCCTTGCCCAGCAGCCGCTTCTGCGTCTTAAGCAGCACGCCCAGCCCCGCGCTGGAGATGTATTCGAGGCGCGTGCAGTCGAGCGTCACCGCCCCCTGCACGCCGTCGAGGAACTCCTGGGCCCGGGGGCTCTGCGCGGCGTCCAGCCGGCCGCTCACCACCACCGTGCCCTGGGTCCCGAAATCGATTGCCAGCATCAAGTCACTCCCGTTGTCTTCCTGCGTGCGGCCGCCGGGATGCCGGCGAGCGTCTTCCGGAAGGTGATCCGGCTTTCACGCCGCGCTTCCGAGTATTCGTAGTTCCAGGTGTCCACCAGGCGCTGGATCAGGTGCAGCCCGAGGCCGCCCGCCTCGCGATCCTCGATCGGCCGCGTGGTGTCCACGTCGGGCGCCGCGGTCACGTCGAACTTCTCGACGCCGTGGTCGACGAGCTCCACCTCCACGCCGCCTTCCACCGCCGCCATCGCGATCTGGATCTCGGCGGCGCAGCCCGGGCGGGTGCCGTACTTCACCATGTTGGTGAAGAGCTCCTCCACCACCAGGTCCACCGTCGGCAGCAGGCGCGGGTCGATGGCGCTGCGCGCGAAATAGTCCGAGGTGAACTCGAAGATGCCCTCGATCGAGCCGATGCCGCGGGCGAAGGCGCGCGCGGCGCTCATGGAGCCTCGCGCTTCAGCAGCACCACGGTCATGTCGTCTTCCTGCGGCGCGCCCTGGGCGAACGCCTGCACCGCTTCGAGGATGCGCTCCGACAGCACGCCCATCGCCTCGCCGTGATGGATGGCGAGGAGCGAGCGCACGCGGCCCTCGCCGAACTGCTCGGTCCCGAAGTCGGAATATTCGTAGATGCCGTCGGACAGCAGCGCCAGGATGTCGCCGGGGGCCAGGTCGAGGACCGGCGCGGCACGCAGCGTCGCGAGCGGCATCGCCGCCAGCGGGAAGCTGGTGGGCTTGTGGCGTGTGCACTCCCCGGTCGCGGCGTGGAAATGGAGGATCGGTCCCTGCCCGCCGCTCTGGAAGCGCATGCGGTGGGCGGTGGGGTCGAGGAGCCCGATGAAGGCGGTGATGAAGCGGTCCGGCGGCAGCATCGCCGCGAGCTGGTTGTTTACCTGGATGAACGCGGTCTCGAGGTCGGCGCCGAGGCGGAAGGCCATGCGCAGCATCGCCTGCATC
>JBBQBW010000250.1:0-4957 GCA_038318025.1 Burkholderiales bacterium
AGCCGCCCAGGTCCCAGGCGAACGCCGCGCGGTCGGCGGGAATGTTGAGCACGCCGCGCGCGAGCTCGTAGCGCCCGCGCGGCAGCTTCATCGGCAGCGCCGCCAGCGCCCAGGGGTCGTCGGCGTCACGCACGCCGGCCAGCACCCGGCCGACACCGCCCTTCGCATCGGGCAGCACGCATACGGAATTGGCGGTGCCGTCGAAGGCGGCCGCCTCGGCCCAGCGCCGCTCGGCGGGGGTGAGGGATTCGAGGAGCTTCGCCAGGCGCTTCACGTCCGTGGCGAGGATGGGGACGGCCTTTTCGAAGGCCTTCTTGTCGAGGATGACGCTCATGACGCGGTTTCTTCAGGACGAAACCGCTAGTTTCTCACTTGGCGCGGCGGTAATCGATCTCCCACTGCGTTTTCCACGTGGCGCCCTGGTCGTCGGAGCGCTGCCACAGCCATTTGAGGCTGTCGGCCTTCACGTCGCGCCACACCTTGCGCTGGCGGAAGCGCTTGCCCTCTGCCCCGCCTCGCGCCAGAACGCCATCTGGCCGTCGACGATTCCCCCGGTGAAGTCGAGGTATGCGCCGGAGTTGTCGACCCAGGTCTGTTTCCATTGCTTCGTGAGGCGGTCGTAGGCGGAGTAACTGCGGCCGAGGAGCTTCGTGCCCGGTGCGCCGTTGAACTCCTCGAGGATCGCGCAGCCGTCGAGAGTCCTGGTGATGCGGTTGCGGCTGGCCTTGGTCTTGCCCTCGTCGACGTACGCGAGCTCCCAGTCGCCGACCCAGAAGTCGAGCTGCTTCGATTCGGGGGAGTCGCAGCCGTACTTCGGCTCCTGGGCTACGGAGGCGAGAGGGAGGGCGAGGATTGCGAGGAGCGTGCGCATGGGGCCATTGTCTACGCGGGCTGCCGGGCATCGGTTACGGTTCGTGACGACCGTGTGCGAGTGATGCGGGCAGTAAACCTGGGATGGGGATGAAGGGGATTAATGGCACCGTCAGCCACGCTGCGATTCACCGCGAGCGTGCAAACCCCGGAGAGCCGAAAAACTCCCGGATCATGAACTCCTCCAGCCCCTCGGTATCCTGCACCCGCGCCGAGAGCGTCACCACCCGTTCCAGGCGATGGGACTCCCACTGGAAATCGCCGTTGTAGTGCGTGCGGATCAGCTCGATCATCCGCCGCACGATCGCCTTCTCCACGTCGCCGCCGGGCCCCGCATCCACCTCGATCACTTCACGCCAGCTGCGGTTGGCGTCGGGGCGCCAGCCGTTGAAGGCGAACTCCGCGGTGCGGACTCCCTTGCGCAGCACCTGGAAGACGCCGCCCACGCCCTCGCCGCGATCGCGCAGTGTCGCGAGGTTGCGGTTGATGTTGGCGAGCGCCACATCGTCGGTACGCGGGCCGCGCACCGGCGGCTCGGGCGAGCCCTTGCCCTCGTTGGCCTTGCGGCGCGCCTCGCGCCTGGCCTCCACCATCGCCATCAGGTCCACCGGGGGAGGCGTCGTGGGAGTGGGCTGCGGCTCCGGCGGCGGCATCGGGATCTTCGGCGCCTCGGCCACCACCGGCGGGGGCAGCAGCGGCGGCTCGCGGCGCGGGCGTGCCTTGGGGGGTGCCGCGCGTGGGGGTGCAGCGGGGGGCGCGGTCTGGGGCTGCGGCGTGGTGACGGCTTTGGGCGCCTCGGCTTCCAGGATGCGCACGGACATCGGCCCCGATGCCGAGCGCAGCGGCTCCATCTTCGGCTTCGGGGCCGGGATCAAGAACAACGCGACGTGCAGCAGCAGGGAGATGACCGCGAAGAGCGCGAAGCGGCGGGTCAGAATTCGCCTCGCAGTCCCAGTGTTAACGAACGGCCCATCGAAGGCGCGACCTCCTTGAGGTAAGACGTATGCAGGCGGATGTCCCGGTCCAGCAAGTTGGACCCCTGCAGGAAGAGAGTGATCGCGCGACGGTCGCCGGAATCGAGCCGCCACGCCACCTCGGCGTCCACCCGGGTGTAGCCGGGGGTGGGAGCCTCGAGGGGGGCGGTGCGGCGCTGCGAAAAGGCGCGGATTACCGAGAGATTACCGCTCCACGGCCCGGAGCGGAGGCCGGCCTCGAAACCGGCCCGGGCCGGAGCGATGCGGGGCAGGTGGGTGCCATCGGCGAGCTTCGCGCGAACCATGTCGCCGAAGAGGCGCAGGGTGGCGGGCGCGCCCTCCGGCTTCCACGCCCACTCCGCCTCGATGCCGCGGAACCGCGCCCCGGCCTGCACGTAGCGCTGCACCAGGAATTCACCCTCCGGGTCGGGCGCGCCCGCGTCATCGACCCGGTCCGCGATGCCGTCGCCATCGGCGTCGACCCCGGCGGTATGGATGAAATCGTTGAAGCGGTTGGCGAACACGTTCACTTTCCAGCGCGACGCTCCCGTCACCTTGCGCAACGTCACGTCGACGTTGCGCGACACCTCCTTGCGCAGGTTCGCGTCCCCCAGCTCGAAGGTCGCGGTCGCATGGTGCGCACCGAAGGTGTAGAGCTCCTCGGCGCTGGGCGCGCGCGCCGCCTGGGTGGCCGAGATGCCGAGGCGCAGGCTCTCGGAGAGCTTCCACACCAACCCCACGGCCGGGGTCGCGATCGAGAAATTCCGCGCCGGGAGCCCGCCCTCGGGCTCACGTTTTTCGCGTTCGAGGCGAATGCCGGCGTCGGCGGTCCAGGCACCACGTTCGTACTGCTCCACGAGGAACAACGCCGCCGAGCGGGAGCGCGTGCGCGGCAGGATCGCTTCTTCGCCGATGGCAGCGAGCTCGCGGTCCTGGAGCTGCGCGCCGAGCGTGCCCTTCACGCCGCCGATCGCGTCGTGGGACAGCTCGATGCGGCCCTCGGAGCCGCGATTCTCGAAGCGCGTGGCGGGCGTGCCGTCGCCCTCGATCTCCACGTGGTGGTAGTTGCTGTCTCCCACGCGGATCTTGAGCTTCGCGAATCCCGGCAGCGGTCGGTTGAGCTCGCCCGCCGCTTCCACGCGCGTCTGGGCCAGGTCGATGGTGACGCCCTCGCCCGTGGGCACGCCGTAGAGATTCTCGAGTCGTTGCACGCCGAGGCCCAGGTAGCCGCGAGATCCCACCCACGAGCCGCCCAGGCCCGCGCCTTTCGCATCCACGGCGCTGTTGGCGAGGCGTCCGATGGGAGTGTCGTAGTCCTGGGTCTTGCGGCGGAAGGCATCGAGGTGCATCGCAAAGTCGCCGGCGCCGCCTTCGAGGTTTGCCGCCGCCGTGCGCTCGCGATTGGCGGAGCCGGCGCGCAGCTCGATTGCGCCCGGGAATCCCACCGGACGCTCGCGCGGCACCAGCTTCGACACCACGTTCACCACGCCGCCGATGGCGCCGCTGCCGTAGAGCAGGCTCGCCGGCCCGCGCAGGATCTCGATCTGCTCGGCGTTGAGGGATTCGGTGGTAACGGCGTGGTCGGGGCTCACGGTGGAGGCGTCGAGGGTGCCGATGCCGTTTTCCAGCACGCGAATGCGCGGGCCGTCGAGGCCGCGCACGATTGGGCGCCCGGCGCCGGCGCCGAAGGCGCTCGACTGCACGCCCAACTCCTGCGCCAGAGTGTCGCCGAGGGAGGCGGCGCGCTTGCGGCGCAGCTCATCCTCGGAGAGCACGGTGACGGGTTGGGCGAGTTCGGTGTCGGCACGGCCCAGCGGCGAGGCGGTGACGGTGACCTGCTCCAGCTTCTTCACTTCCTGTCCCTGGGCGGCCCAGGGGGTGAGTGCCGCGGCGACGGCCGCGGCGACGAGCGATGCTTTCATGGTGATTCTCCGGAAACGTGACGAGGGCCGCGCGTGTTTGCGCGGCCGGGTACGACGGCGTCAGGCCGGAGAGGCGGGTGGGGCGCGGGAGCGGAACGCGTGTCGCTGGGGAAGGGCGGCGCTGCGCTGCTCGATGGATGCGGGGGCGGGGGATGCGGCGAGGTCCAGCGGCAGCGCGAAGGGCTTGGCGGCGAACGCACCGCCCAGCTGCGCGCAGAGCGAGTGGGTCTCGCACTCCTGCGCCGGGGGCGACTGCTTCCCCAGGTGGCCCACGTCGTGCCATAACACCGCCTGCTGGCCGTAGAGCAGGGCCAGCACGAGTGCCAGGATGGAACCAAGGTGGCGCAGGCGTCTCATCGAAGGCCGATTCTACAGCGCGTACCATCCGCGTCGATCGCGACGTCGACACCGCCACGGCGCAGTACACCGCATCCGGAACGCGGCCCCCAGCGTATACGTGCATGGACATCGGGACGAAAATCATGGAGCCCTGCGAAGCCTGCAGCCGGAAGCTTACCGACATGACCGGTCACGATAACCTTTACCTGCACACCTTCGTGGCTGGAGGGATGCTGTTCAAGTGCAGGAGCTGCCACACGATCTGGCGGCGCGACTACCCTCGCGAGGGCGACTTCGCATGGACTGCCGCCGAAGCGACGCAGGGCCGGCTGCCGCCCGCGCGCAGCTCAAGCTAGTCCGGTCGTTCCATTACGGCTGTGCGTGGTCGAGGGTGGCCGCGCGCAGGCTCGTGAGGCCACGGCGGATGTGGCTCTTGACGGACCCTAGCGGCAACCCGGTGGAGGTTGCGATCTCCTGGTGCGTGTAGCCGCGAAAGAACGCGAGCGCGATCAGCTGGCGCGGCAGTGGCTCAAGCGCCGCCAGAGCCGTATGCACGCACGCGTTGCGCTGCGTCGCGGCGAGCAGGTCTTCCGGGTCTTCGGCTGTCTCGCTGCCAAGGTCGTCCATGAATTCCCGATGCAGCACGGGCTTGCTGCGCGAACGAAACGCGTCCAGCGCGCGGCTGCGGCAGATCATCAGCAGCCAGGTGGTCACCGAGCCCCGCTCGGGAGAGTAGGTGGCTGCCGCGCGCCAGACCTGGAGGTAGACGTCGGAGACCACCTCCTCTGCGGCGGGGGGATCCTTCAGCACGCGAAGCGCGAAGGCGTAAACCCGGTTCACGGTGGCGTCGTA
>JBBQBW010000251.1:0-4914 GCA_038318025.1 Burkholderiales bacterium
AAGCTCGAGCCGGGCTGGCGCCACGCCTGGGTAGCGTGGTTGAACTTGTTCGCGTTGAAATCGAAGCCGCCGCCGAGCCCCAGAATCGCACCGTTGTTGGGGTCCAACGCCACGATCGCCGCCTCGACCTTGGGTAGCTGGACGATGCTCCAGCCACCTTTTTCGCCCGCTTGCAGCCGGATCACCGAGCCGCGGCGGATCGCCCGGTCGGGGTTGCGGTCGCCGAGCGCCCTGGCCGCGAACTTGAGGCCGTCTCCCGTCACGGCGACTTCCTCGCCGCGCCGCAGTACCGCCTTCACTTCCTTCGCGGAGGCCTCGAGCACCACCGCGGGGACCAAGTCGCCGAGGGCCTCGCGCTCCAGCAGGGCTTCCTCGATCGCCTCCTCCATCTTCTCGCCCGCCGCGGGCAGGCTCGCCTGGGCTTCGGGTCCGCGGTAGCCGTGGCGCCGGTCGTACTCCAAGATGCCCTGGCGCAGCGCGAGGTTGGCCGCCTCTTGGTCCTTGTGCCGGATCGTGGTGTAGACACGCAGCCCCGTCACGTAGGCCTGCTCCCCGTACTGTTCGACCACGGCGACCCGCGCCATCTCCGAGACATGGTCGGCCTTGAAGGCGAAAGTGTCGCGCTGGTTGGGGTTCAGTTTGAGCGGCTCGGCGAGCGCCGCCTTGTAGTTCTCGTCGGAGAGCCAGCCCACGTCGTGCATCCGGCGCAGCACGTAGGCCTGGCGCACCTTTGCGCGCTTGGCGTTGACGATCGGGTTCTGCCGCGACGGCGCCTGCGGGAGCCCGGCGAGCATCGCCGCCTCGGCCGCGGTGAGGTCGGCCAGGTTCTTGGCGAAGTACACCTGGGCCGCCGAGCCGAAGCCGTAGGCGCGCTGGCCGAGGAAGATCTGGTTGATGTAGAGCTCGAGGATCTGGTCCTTGGTGAGGTTGGCCTCGATCTTGAAGGCCAGCAGCACCTCGGAGAGCTTGCGGGCGAAGGTCTTCTCCCGGGTGAGAAAGAAGGTGCGCGCCACCTGCATGGTGATGGTGCTGGCGCCCTCCCTGCGCCCCTGGAGGTTGGCGAGCGCCGCGCGGGCCACGCCCACGTAGTCGACCCCGCCGTGCTGGTAGAAGCGGTCGTCCTCCGCCGCCAGGATCGCCGTCTTCATGACCTGCGGCACGTCCTGGATCTTCACGAGGGCGCGTTTCTCCTCGCCGAATTCCCCGATCAGCTCGCCCTCAGCGCTGTAGATGCGCAACGGGATCTTGGGCCGGTAGTCGGTGAGGACTTCGAGGCTGGGCAGGTTGGGCCAGAGCAGCACCACCGTCAGCGCGGCGACGCCCGCCGCGACCAGGGCCAGGGAGACGGCCAGGAGGGCCGGGTAGAACCACCAACGGGAAGTCATCGGGGAGGCTTTGACGCTCGCATCGGCACGTTGGTTCGCCGCCGCGCTCGAGGGTTCAATTGGATCGGAGTGATTATAGTCACGATGCTACTCTCGACCCCTTCCCGGAAAATGCTTTACAGGCCTAAGACTTGTTGCTAGCATCTAAAGTAGATTCTCCGTTTGGGTGCTAACCGTCCACCATGATTAAAGAAAAATTAGCCGCCCAGTTCGATTTCCTTAAAGCGAAGGCGCCACCCCTCGTCGGGTGCGACATCAGCTCGTCCTCGGTCAAGATGGTGGAGATCGCGGAGGCTGGGCGTAACGTTTACCGGGTCGAGCGCTACGCCATCGAGCCGCTGCCCAAGGATACGGTGGTGGATGGGAACATCGCCAACATCGAGGCTGCGGGCGAGGCGATCAAGCGCGCCCACAAGAGCCTCGGCTCCCGCATCCGCAACATCGCCCTTGCCCTTCCCGGCGCCGCCGTGATCACCAAGAAGGTGATCCTGCCCGGCAACCAGCGGGAAGAGGACATGGAAGTCCAGGTCCAGGGCGAAGCCAACCAATACATCCCCTTCTCCCTGGACGAGGTGAACCTCGACTTCCAGGTGCTCGGCCCCGCCCCGTCCGGCGAGGACGAGGTGGAGGTGCTCATCGCCGCCTCCCGCAAGGAGAAGATCGAGGACCGGGTCGCCGCCGCCGAGGCCGCGGGATTGAAGACCGTGGTGATGGACGTGGAGTCCTACGCCTCCCAGACCGCCTTCGAGCTGATCTGCGGCGGCAATTCCGGCATCAACGAGAGCGACGTCACGGTGATCGTCGACATCGGCGCCACCATCACCCGGGTCTCGGTCGTGCACAACATGCAGCCGGTGTACTCCCGGGAGCAGCAGATCGGCGGCAACCTCCTCACGCAGGACATCGCCCGCCAGTTCGACATGCCGCCGGAGGAGGCCGAGGCCGCCAAGCGGGTCGGCAACCTGCCGGAGAATTTCGGTCCCGACGTCCTGCAGCCGTTCAACGAGAAGATCGTCCTCGAGATCCAGCGGGCGCTCCAGTTCTTCTTCACCTCCACCCAGTTCAACAAGGTCGACCACATCCTCCTCACGGGCGGATGCGCGATGCTCGACGGCCTGGAGGAGATGGTCGCCCAGAGGACACAGGTCCACACCGTGGTCGCGAACCCGTTCGCGAACATGGCGCTTTCCTCCAAGATCAAGCCGCGCCAGCTCACCATCGACGCGCCGTCCCTGATGGTCGCGTGCGGGCTCGCGATGCGGAGGTTCGACCCGTCATGATCCGCATCAACCTACTTCCCCACCGCGAAGAGAAGCGCAAGCGCCGCCAGCAGCAGTTCGCGGGGCTCGCCGGCTTCGCCGCGGTCCTCGGCCTCGTGGCCGCGGGGGCCGTGTGGTTCTTCCTCGACACCCAGGTGAGCCAGCAGCAGGCGAACGTAGCCTACATGAAGGCCGAGATCGCCAAGCTCGACACCCAGATCGAGGAGATCAAGAAGATCCGCGAGGAAACCGCGTCCCTCCTCGCCAAGAAGCAGGTGGTCGAGGGCCTGCAAAGCAACCGCTCGGAGCCGGTGCAGCTGCTCGACCAGCTCCTGCGCCAGCTGCCCGAAGGGGTGTACCTGAAGGCCGTTAAGCAGGTCGGCCCCAAGGTCAACGTGATGGGCTACGCGCAGTCGAACGCGCGCGTCTCCACGCTCATGCGCAACCTGGGTGCGTCTCCCTACCTCGAGAATCCCGAGCTGGTGGAGATCAAGGCGGTGGCCAATCCGGACAAGTCGGGCACGCGCGTGAACGAGTTCAACATGAACATCTCGATCAAGCGCGCGCAGGTCGAGGCGGCCCGCTCCGGCGGCGCATCCAGGGCCGGCGCGCCGGCCAAGCCCGCGGGGGCTAAATGAACCTCCTCGAAGAACTCAAAACCCTCGACCCCAAGCAGCCGGGCAACTGGCCCTGGCCCATCAAGGCCGGCGCCTTCGTCCTGATCTTCATCCTGATCCAGGTTGCCGCCTACTTCTTCTTCTGGCAGGCACAGGCCGAGCAGATCGAGAAGGGCCGGCTCGACGTGGCGAAACAGAAGGACACCTTCCTCGAGAAGAAGAAGCTCGCGGTGAACCTCGACGCCTACAAGCAGCAGCGCGCCGAGATCGAGCAGTCCTTCGGCGCGCTCCTCAAGCAGCTGCCGAACAAGAGCGAGATGGACGCGCTCCTCATCGACATCAACCAGGCGGGCCTCGGCCGCGGCCTCGCGTTCGAGCTCTTCAAGCCCTCGGAGAAGGAAAACATCACCGAGTTCTATGCGGAGCTGCCGGTCAAAATCAAGGTAACGGGCACCTACCACGACCTGGGTGCCTTCGCTTCCGACGTGGCGAAGATGCCGCGCATCGTACTGCTCACCGACCTCAAGCTCGAGCCGCCGAAGGGCCAGACCATCGCGATGGAGGCGGTGGCCAAGACCTACCGCTACCTCGACGAGGAAGAGGTGGCCAAGCAGCGCAAGTCGGTCAAGGACAAAGCAGCGGCGCCGAAGGGCGGCAAGGCCGGAGGCAAGTGATGAAGCGAATTCCCGTACTTCTCACGCTCGCCGCGCTGGGCGGCTGCAGCTCGGAGCTGGACGATCTGAAGAATTTCGTGCGCGAGTCCGAAAAGGGCCTGCCGCGCAAGATCGAGCCGCTGCCGGCGGTGAAGCCGTTCGAGCCCTTCACTTACGAAGGCTTCGACCTGCCAGACCCGTTCCAGCCGAGGAAGCTCAGCCCGCCCAAGGAAGGCGCCGGCGGCGGCATCGCGCCGGACCTGAATCGCCGCAAGGAGCCCCTGGAGGCATTCCCGCTGGAGCAATTGAAGATGGTGGGAACGCTCTCGCAGAACAAGGAAACGTACGCCCTGGTGCGAGCGGACAAGACGCTATACCGGGTGAAGAAGGGCAATTACATGGGCCAGAACTTCGGGTTGATCACCGAAGTGACGGAGACCGAGATCAAGCTGAAGGAAATAGTTCAAGACAGCGCCGGCGATTGGGCCGAGCGGCAGAGCGTTCTGCCGCTTCTGGAGGAAGCCGGCAAAGGGGACAAAAAGTGACGACGACGTTCCGTATCCCTACAACCGGCAAGCTGGGGGCCGCGCTCGGCGCGGTCCTCCTGGCGCTCGCCGCGCCGCTCGCGATGGCCCAGGCCACCGCGAGGAACGCGGTCGAGTCGATCAACTTCACGTCCGTCGGAGGCGGGAAGATCCAGGTCAAGGTCGGGCTGAAGGAGGCGCTCACGAACGTGCCTCAGGGCTTCGCGGTCACCAACCCGCCGCGCATCGCGATCGACCTTCCCGACACCGTCAACGCCACCGGCCGCAGCCAGATCGAGGCCGGCGAAGGCGAGCTGCGCAGCGTCTCCGTGGTCCAGACCGCCAACCGCACCCGGTTGGTGATGAACCTCACGCGCAACCTCACGTACACGCAGGCGCTGGACGGCAAGCAGCTGGTGGTGACCATCGACGGCTCGCAGCTTTCCACGGGCGGGGCGCCGGTCACGACGGCTCCT
>JBBQBW010000252.1:0-4912 GCA_038318025.1 Burkholderiales bacterium
GGCGTACACCTGCGGATTCACCTCGTTGCGCGCCACCAGGGGCTCCATCAGCGCGACGACCTTCAACTGGAACTGGGGATCGCGCGCGGACTGGTGCACCAGCAGCCATGCCGCCGACGCCGCCTCCTCGCCCACCATCGACAGGGTGGGCCAGCCGCGCCGCGCCACGATCTCCTTCAGGCGGGCGATGTTGCGCTCGTCGGTGGCGGCAATGCGCTGCTCGTCGTAGGGGCGGCGCGCATCCTGGTGCGCTTCGTGCATCTTCATGATCTCCTCGCGCAGCTTCGGATCCGGCGCGGCCGCGGCGGCCGATCCCGCGAGGGCGAGCGCGGCAATGGCGCCGGCGAGCCAGCCCAAGCGCACGCCGTGCCAGTGCCCCATCAATCCGCCTGGATCTTGAGGTCGCGGATCAGCCCGCCCCACACCTGCGCCTCGGTCTCGCCGCGTTTCTGGATGCCCGCGGGCGTACCGGGGATCGGCTCGACGAAGAGCGTGCGCAGCTTCGCCTGGGCGGCGGGATCGGCGAGGAACTTGTTCACGGCGGCGGCGAGCTTGTCGACGACCTTCGGATCCATCTTCGCGGGGCCGACCAGCGCGTACCAGCCGGGCAGCGGGGGCACGTTGGGCGCCAGGTCCTTCAGCAGCGGCACGTTCTGCAGCTGGGGCGACTTCACCAGCCCCGATTGCGCCAGGGTCACGACCTTGTCGCCAGCGGTGATCTGGCCGGCGCCCACCACCGTGGGCACCACCATCAGGTCCACCTCGCCCGAGACCACCGCCAGAAGCGCCGGGCTCGAGCCCTTGTAGGGGATGTGGCGCAGCTTGATCCCGTTCTGCTTCGCGATCATCTCCGCGTAGAGGTGCGTCGAGTTACCCGGGCCGGCGCTGCCGTAGGTGATGCTGTCGGGGTTGGCCTTCGCCCGAGCGAGGAGCTCCTGCCACGTCTTGATCCCGCTCTTGTTGCTCACCACCACGGCGAAGCTCGCGTCGGCGATCGGTGCCACGAAGGTGAAGTCCTTGATCGCGTCGAAAGGCACGTTCTTGTAGAGGAACTGGTTGAAGCTCACCAGCGAGACGCTCGTCTGCAGCAGCGTGTAGCCGTCGGGCGGCTCCTTCAGCACCAGGCTGGAAGCGATGATGCCGTTGGCGCCCGGCTTGTTCTCGACCACCACGGCCTGGCCCAGCTCCCGGGTCATCGAGTCGGCGAGCATGCGGCTCACCACATCGGCGCCCGAGCCCGGGCCCTGGGGCACGATGATCTTGATCGGGCGCGTGGGATAGTCCTGCGCGGCGGCGCAAAACGAAATGGCGGCGATAAAAACGGCGGCGAAGGTGGCGCGAATCGTGGCTTTCATGTCGGCGAGGTCGGGTGGAAGTGGCAGAATCAGTATATGCCCGACCGCGACGACCTCGGACACGCCTGGCGCGTGACGCCGACCGAATACCTCTCCCGGCGCCCCGCCACCCACGAAATCGCCGCGCCGGCGTCGTGTTACGTGACGATGCGCGACGGCGTGCGGCTCGCGGTCGACACCTACCTGCCTAACGCCAATGGCGGCAAGTTTCCCGCGATCGTGATCCTCACGCCGTATTACCGGCGCTTCAAGGTCACCGGCCCCGGCATCGACCCCAGTCCCAATGCCGGCAAGTACCGCGACATGTTCGTGCCGCGCGGCTACGCGATGGTGGTGGTCGACGTGCGCGGCACGGGTGCGAGCTTCGGCACGCGCGACTCGTTCCGCTCCCCGCGCGAGGTCGAGGACCATCGCGAGATCGCCGACTGGATCGTGGCCCAGCCCTGGTCCAACGCGATCATCGGCTCCACCGGCATCTCGTACCTGGGCGCGGCGGCCTGTTTCCTCGCCGGCACCGGGCACCCCGCGGTGAAGGCGATCGCGCCGCTCTTCGCGGTGCACGACACGTACAGCGACCACGTCTTCCCGGGCGGCATCATGTGCACCACCGTCACGTCGAATTACGACGACCTGGTGCAGGCCCTCGACCAGGACCTGCGCGACCAACTCGCGCCCTATCCGTATTTCAACGACGCGCGTTTCGCCGGGCCGCAGCCCGTGGACGAGGACACCGACGGCAACCTCGTGCGTGCCGCGGTGGAGGAGCACAAGGACAGCTTCCGCCTGCGCGACATGGCGCTCGAGTTCATGTATCGCGAGGAAGCCACGCCGCACGATCCCGAGCTTCACAGCGGCGCCTGCGCTCCCTACTGGTATCTCGACAAGGCGCGCGGCAAGGTCGCGATCTACTCGGTCTCGGGCTGGTACGACGGCAGCGCCTTCTCCAATGCCTCGATCTCGCGTTACCTCACGATGGCCGGAAAGGACGACCGGCTCCTGCTCGGGCCCTGGGACCATGGCGCCCGCGCCAACGGTTCCCCGTTCCGCGATGCGGGCCCCGATCCGCAGTTTCCGGTGCTGGCCGAGGTGCTGCGTTTCTTCGACACCCACCTCGCCGGGATGAAAACGGGGCTCGATCAGGAAGCGCCGATCCACCTGCATACCGTGCACGAGGAGAAGTGGCAGGCCGTGGCACATTGGCCGCCGCATCCCGGCGCCTCGAAGTGGTACCTGCACGGCTCGGGCGATCTCGTGCCGAGCCTGCCCTCCAATCCCGCGAAGCTGCCCTACCAGGTTCGCTTCACTACCACGACGGGGCAGGCCACGCGCTACGAGCGGCTGGGAGCGCTCGCGGTTACCGACTATTACCCCGACTGGACCACACGCGAGCAAGGCATGCTCGCGTTCACCAGCGCGCCGCTCGACCGCGACACCGAATTGACCGGCCACGCGATCGTGAACCTGCACCTGTCCACGTCGGAGCACGATGGGGGCGTGTTCGTGTACCTCTCCGAGGTAGAGCCCGACGGGCGCTCGCGCTTCATCACCGAGGGGGCCCTTCGCATGCTGCACCGCGCGCTCTCCGAGCCTACGCCCAAGTACCGTGCCACCTGGCCCTTCCGCACCTTCCATCGCAAGGATGCGAAACGGATGACGCCCGGCCGCCCCGACTCCTTGCGGTTCGCCCTCCTGCCGATTTCCTGGAAGCTCATGAAGGGCAGCCGGCTGCGGCTCTCGATCGCTGGCGCGGACGCGGACCACTTCGCGCAGGTGCCACACGGAAGGCCGCCAAAATTCGAGGTCACCGTCGGCGGACCGCACGGGTCGTTCGTCGAGCTGCCGCTGCGGGCGTGAGCGGCGCAGGCTGGTGGCTCTACGTACTCGAATGCGAGGGCGGCGTGCTCTACACCGGGATCGCGAGGGACGTCGAAGCGCGGTTCGCCGACCATGTCTCGGGCAAGGGCGCCGCGTTCACGCGGATGAGTCCCCCGGTGCGCATCGCCGCAAAGGTCGCGCTCGAAACACGCGGGGAGGCGCTTCGGGCGGAATACGCGTTCAAGCAGATCGCGCGCGCCGACAAGCTGCGCTGGTGCGAGGAGGGCCTCGATGGATTCCTCAGGACGCTCGCACCATGAGGAAGAAGTCGCGGCCAACCAACTCCTAGCCCTTAGCCTGCGCAGCTTGCGAGCTGCGCCTCGATCTCGGCGATGGCGCCGGTGGCATCTCGAGCGTCAATGCCGCGGGCGACGAGCTCCTGCTTGAAGGCCCGGCTCTCGAAGAGCAGCTCGCGCGCCTCTTCCCTGCCCCGGTCCGCGACTGGGGTCGAGGCGCAAAGCGCCGCGGCCAGCGACCGCTTGGCGCCATCCACGCTGTCGCGGACGACGAGCCCGGTGCGCTGCTCAGCCTCATCGCAACTCCCTGGATAGGGTCTTGGACATCCACGCCATCGGCTCGCCGTGGTGCTCGATCCGCCTGAAAACGCTCCAGCCGCGCCGCAGCGCGAGGCGCTCGATGCGCGTGGTGGCCGAATAGGCCATGCCGTAACCGAGCGATCGCGCCGCCTCTTCCGCCGCGCGCACCAGCATCCGGTCGATGTTGCGTCCGCGCCGCTCGGGGACCACGTAGAACCCGCGAATCCACGGCGTCTCGGGCATCGGCTCCGCGTCGAACCACTCGCGCAACGCCACCGTGCCGAGGGCCCGGCCCTCCTCGTGGGCGACGAAGATGCGCGGGAGCGCATTCCCGGCGCCGCTCACGAAGCCTTCCTCGAGGGCGTCGCGGGACAGCGTTGCGGCCCACTGCGGCCATTCGGCGGTGAACCCATCGGCCAGCTGTCGCGTCCACGCACCGCGCCGCGTGACCAGCTCGACCTCGATCATGCCGCCGACGCGAGCTGGCAGACCATCACGAGGTAGGTCCGGCGCGTGTCGACCTGCACGAAGCCGCAGCGCCGGTACAGGTTCGCCGCCGGATTCGCCGGGTGCACGCTGAGCGCCACCTGCCGGTACCGGGCCCGGGCCGCCCCGAGCGCGGCGCGCATCAGCGGCTCGCCGTAGCCGCGGTGCTGGAATTCGGGAAAGAGCGCGATGCCGAGCTGTGGCGTCGCGTCGTCGATGTGCGACAGCCCCCGGCCGGCCACGAGGCACATCCAGCAGGCCCCCGCCGGCTTCCCGTCCACCTCCGGCACCACGCCAATGTCGCCGTCGCGCTTCCCCCAATCTTCGGCATAGACGGCCACTTCCGGGTGCTGCAGGATCTCGCGCGAACGCAACGGCGCGGGTGGCGGATCCCAGAGGGCGACGTGGAGGATGTCCCAGAGGACCGCCTGGTCGGCGGGCGCCAGCGGGCGCAGGAGGAGGCTCCGCGACCCCTCAGGCATCGACGGCGAGGCTTTTCGGCGCCTTCCGCGCCCACGCGGAGTGGATGAGCTTCCTCACCACCGGCGCGCTGGCGCGGGAGAGGCGCACCCGAACGCCCAGGACTTTCCTGCCCCAGAAGAGCTTTTCCACGAACTCGTCATGGAGTTCGATCGCCTGCTCCCGGGCCTCGTCGCCGAC
>JBBQBW010000253.1:0-4912 GCA_038318025.1 Burkholderiales bacterium
AACGGGAGGCGTTCCGCGCCTTTGTCGATCCCCGCTTCTCCTCGAGCTTCTGGCGCCGCGTGACGGCCGGGAGCGCGGCATGAACGTGCTCGTGATCGGCGCCACCTCCGCGATCGCGCAGGCCGCCGCGCGCCTCTGGGCGGCGCGCGGCGACGCGTTGTACCTCGCTTCGCGGCGCGAGACGCTCCTCGCCGCCTGCGCCGACGACTTGCGCGTGCGCGGCGCGCGCGCGGCGGGGTACGAGCGCCTCGATGTCGCCGATCGCGCGTCCCACGCCGGACTCTTCGAGCGCGCCGGCGCCTTCCTCGGCGGCATCGACGTGGTGCTGATCGCCCACGGCACGCTGCCCGACCAGGCGGCATGCGAGGCCGATCCTGCCATGGCGCTCGCCGAGATCGAGGTGAACGCGCTCGCCACCACCTCCCTCGCGCTGCTCGCCGCGAACCTCCTCGAGGCCCGCGGCGCAGGCACGCTCGCGGTGATCACCTCGGTCGCGGGCGTGCGCGGGCGGGCGAGCAACTACGTCTACGGCTCGGCCAAGGCGCAGGTCTCGGCGCTGCTCTCGGGCCTGCGGCAGCGGCTGGCGAAGAAGGGCGTGGCGGTGGTTGACATCCGGCCCGGCTTCGTCGACACGCCGATGACCGACGCCTTCCCCAAGGGGCCGTTGTGGGCGCGACCCGCGGCGGTCGGACGCGACATCGTGCGCGCCGTCGATCGCGGCAGCGCGGTGGCCTACACGCCGTGGTTCTGGCGCGGGATCATGCTGGTGATCCGCCACATCCCCCAATTCGTCTTCAACCGCATCAGGTTATGAGCAGCGTCTCCAGGCCCCGCGTCGTCGTGACCGGCGCGGCGGGCCTCGTCGGGCAGAACCTGGCACTGATGCTGCACGAGCGCGGGTACGCGGACATCGTCGCCATCGACAAACACGCGGGCAACCTGAAGGTGCTGAAGGGGCTCGTGCCCGCCGCACGCACCGTGGCCGCGGACCTCGCCGAGCCCGGCGAGTGGGAAACGCTCTTCGATCCCGCCTCCATCGTCGTGGTGTTGCATGCACAAGTCACCGGCAAGTTTCCCGAGGAGTTCGTGCGCAACAACGGCGTGGCGACCAGCCGGGTGCTCGCGGCGACCAAGGCAAGCGGCGTGCGCTTCGTTGTGCACGTGAGCTCGTCGGTGGTGAATTCGGTCGCCGACGACGATTACACGCGCACCAAGAAATCGCAGGAGGCGCTGGTCGCCGCATCGGGCCTGCCGCACTGCGTGCTGCGCCCGACGCTCATGTTCGGCTGGTTCGATCCCAAGCACCTGGGCTGGCTCGCGCGTTTCATGGAGAGGACGCCGGTGTTCCCGATCCCCGGCGACGGCCGCTACATGCGCCAGCCGCTCTACATCCGCGACTTCTGCCGCGCGCTGGTATGGGCGATCGAGCACGAGCCGCGAGGCGGGATCTACGACGTCGTGGGCGCGCATCGCATCGACTACGTCGACATCATCCGCCTCATCAAGCGCGTGAAGGGCTTGCGCACGGCGATCGTCCACATCCCGGTGCCGCTGTTCGCAGCGCTGCTGCGCCTCTACGGGCTCTTCAGCGCCAAGCCGCCGTTCACGGCCGACCAGCTGAAGGCCCTCGCGGCAGGCGACGACTTCACCGGCGTGGACACCGAGCAGGCCTTCGGTTTCCGCCAGACGCCGTTTGAGGCGGCGGTGCGCGAGAGCTACTGCGATCCGCGCTACAGCCACGTGCTGGTGCACCGGTGAGCGCGAGCGCTGCCCGCACCGCCGCGGTCCTCGGCGCTGGGCCCATGGGGCTCACCGTCGCCTACGAGCTGCTGAAGGCGGGTTGGAAGGTCGACCTCTACGAGCGCGACTCCCGGATCGGCGGCATGACGGCCTCCACCGAGCTCGGCGGCACGAAGATCGAGCGTTACTACCATTTCATCTGCGCGCCCGACACGCCGTACTTCGAGTACCTGAAGGAGCTCGGTATCCACGACAAGCTGCGCTGGGCCGACACGAAGATGGGTTTCTACTACGAGGGCCGGCTCCACGACTGGGGCAATCCCGCGGCGCTGCTGAAATTCCCGGGCCTGGACCTGGTCTCGAAGCTGCGCTACGGCGCGCACGCGTACTACGCGACCAAGGTGCGCGACTGGACGAAGCTCGACCGCGTCGCCTGCACGCCGTGGCTGAAGAAGTGGGTGGGCGAGCGCGCCTACGAGGTGTTGTGGTCGAAGCTCTTCGAGCTCAAGTTCTTCGAGTACAAGGACAGCCTCTCGGCGGCATGGCTCGGCACCCGCATCAAGCGCGTGGGACTGTCGCGCCGCAGCATCTTCCAGGAGCGCATGGGCTACCTCGAGGGCGGCAGCGACGTCCTGCTCGACGCCATCGAGGCCAGGATCCGCGGCATGGGCGGGCGCATCTTCCTCGAGGCCGGCGCCGAGAAGGTGGAGATCGAGGGCGGCCGCGTGAAGGGCATCCGCGTCGCGGGCGAGTCGAAAGCCTACGACCACGTGGTCTCGACGATCCCGCTGCCGTACCTCGTGAAGCTCGCCCCCGACCTCCCGCCCGACGAGGCGGCGAAGATCGCGGCCATCGTGAACATCGGCGTCGTGTGCGCGGTGTTCAAGCTGAAGCATCCGCTCTCGCGCAACTTCTGGATGAACATCAACGATCCAGCGATCGGCATCCCGGGGCTCATCGAATACACCAACCTGAATCCGCTCGGCGACCACGTGGTGTACGCGCCCTTCTACATGCCCACGTCGCACCCGAAGTACCGCGCGCCGAAGGAAGCCTTCATCGGGGAGGTGAAGGGGTACCTCAAGCGCGTGAACCCGGCTTTCGACGAGTCGTGGGTCCTCGCGGCGAATGCCTTCCGCTACGAGTTCGCGCAGACGGTATGCACGCCGGGTTTCCACGACCAGCTGCCGAAGATGGAAAGCGCGGTGCGGGGCCTCTTCCTCGCCGACACCTCGCACTACTACCCCGAGGATCGCTCGATCTCCGAGAGCATGCGGCTCGGGCGCGAACTGGCGGCGCTCGCCGGCCCGCGGGGCGCGAAGTGACGAGCGAGTTCGCACGGTTCCTCGCGGCCGGCGCCATCGCCGCGCTCGCCAACGTACTCTCGCGCATGGCGTTCAGCCTCGCGATGCCCCTCGGGGCCGCGGTGGTGTGCGCCTATCTCGTGGGCATGGCGGTCGCGTTCGTCCTGATGCGTTCGCGGGTGTTCCCGCCCGGCCACGGCTCGCGCGCGCGCCAGGCGGGCGCGTTCGCCGCCGTGAACGCGCTCGCCGTGCTGCAGACGCTGGTGGTGACACTTGTCTTTGCGCGCTGGGCGCTGCCAGCGCTGGGCGTCGAGCGGCACGTCGAGGTCATCGCGCACGTGGTGGGTGTCGCGGTGCCGATCGTGACGAGCTTCCTGGGCCACAAGCATTTCACCTTCCGCTAAAGTGCCCGCGCACGCTACGCGCCTGCGGCGCGTGGTCGCTGCCGCCGTGCTCGCCGCCGCGGCGTGGGCCGCGGTGCTCCTCGCCGCGGGTGCCTGGTGGCTCGGCGAGTCGGTGGGCGAGCTGCTCCTGCGCCCGCAGCTGTGGTGGGCGACCGCGGCCTCCTTCGCGGCGAACCATGCGCTTCGCTTCGCACGCTGGCACTGGATGCTGCGCGCCGAGGGCTTCCACGTTCCCGCGCGCCGCAGCTTCGCCGTGTTCATGGCCGGCCTCGCGCTGCTGCCCACACCGGGCAAGGCGGGGGTCGCGGTGCGCAGCCTCCTCCTCAAGCGCGACGGCGTGCCGGCGAACGTGACGCTCGCCATGTACTTCGCCGAGCGCCTGTGCGATTTCCTCGGCCTCGTGGTGCTCGCCGCGCTGCTGGTGCCGGGCAATGCCTCGCGGCGCTGGTTCGCGGCACTCGCCGCCGCGATCGTCGTGATGCTGCTGGTGCGCGCATCCCCGCGACTGGTGGCCATGCTGCGAAGTCGCGTCTCGCGCCCGCGCCTGGTGGCCGCGCTCGAATGGTCGGCGCTCTTTGCCGGCCACTGCGCGCGCCTCGCCGCGGACCGCCGCTTCTGGCCGTGGGTCGCGATCGGCCTCGCCGCCAACCTCGCCACCGCGGCGCTGCTCGTGTACCTGATCCAGGCCCTGGCCTTCGCGATCGAGGGCTCGATCGCCGCCGGCGTGGTCGCGGTCTCCCACCTGACGGGCTCGCTCAGCATGATGCCGGGGGGCCTCGGGGGCTTCGAGGTCGCGATGCTGGGCCAGCTCCACCTGCTGGACGTTCCGGCCGCCGCAGCGCTGGGCGCGGTGGCCTTCGTCCGCGTCGCGACGCTGTGGGGCAGCATGGCCGCGGGCCTCGCGGCACTGGCCCTCGCGGTCCGGCCGGGGCGTGGCGGTAAGCAACTGAATCCGTTATAATTCTCGGCTTCCCGCCGGTTTCTCCAAGGTCCGCCCCGAACCTCCTATGCGCTTGATTCCAACCATCCTTTGCGGTGGCGCCGGCTCGCGGCTCTGGCCCGTGTCGCGCGAGACCCACCCCAAGCCGTTCATCCGCCTCGCAGATGGAGTGAGCCTGCTGCAGAAGGCTTTCCTCCGCGGGGCGACGCTTCCCGGCGCCGCCGAGGTGCTGACGATCACCAACCGCGAGCTGCTGTTCAAGACCAAGGACGATTTCGCCGAGGTGAATGCGGGCTCGCTGCCGACCTCCTACGTGCTCGAGCCGTTCGGCCGCAATACCGCCGCCGCGGTGGCCGCCGCCGCAGTGCGCGCGGAGCAGGCGCACGGGCCCGACGCGGTGCTGCTGGTGCTGCCGGCCGACCATCTCATCCTCGACCACCCAGCGTTCGCGAAGGCGGTCGAGCGCGCGGCGGCCCTTGCGGCCGAGGGACGCCTCGTGACCTTCGGCATCCGCCCCGACGCTC
>JBBQBW010000254.1:0-4910 GCA_038318025.1 Burkholderiales bacterium
GGCTGGGCGCGGCGGTGGTGAAGATCGTGTCCTCGCCGCAGTTCGCCGAGCGCATCGCGCCGATGGGCATGACGCCGCGCCCGGGTGACGGCGCCGCGTTCGAGGCGCTGCTGCGATCCGAATACCCGCGCTGGGAAAAGATCGTGAAGGAGAGCGGCGCGAAGGTGGACTAGCGGCGTTTCTTCGCCGCTTGCGCCCCGTCCAGCACTTCTCGGGTGTGCTCGCCCAGCCGCGGCGGCATGCCCACCGGCGGGCGCTCGCCGTCGAAGCGCGCGGCCACGCCGGGGAACACCAGCTTGCCCATCTTCGGATCGTCGATGACCTCGAAGAACCCGGTCGCGACCAGGTGCTCGTCGTGGCGGAGCTCTTCCAGCCGGTAGATCCGCGAGGCGGGGATGTCGATGCGCGCCAGCGCTTGCAGCCACGTGGCCGTGCTGCGCATGGCGATCAGCCGCCCCACCGTCTCGTAGAGCGCCTCGATGTTGGCGGTGCGCAGCGTGAGTGTCGCGAAGCGCGTGTCGTCGGCGAGCTCCGAGCGCCCCGCTTCCGCGAAGAACGCTCGCCAGTGGGCGTTGGTGTAGGGCAGGGCGCAGATGTAACCGTCGCTGGTCTGGTAAGGCCGACGCCACGGATTCAGCACGCGGGGGTATCCCGGGCCGGAGAGCGCGGGTTCGAAGTGGCCGCCGTAGAGGTGCTCCACCAGGTTGAAGCCCACCATGGTCTCGAACATCGGCAGCTCGACCCGGCAGCCGCGGCCGGTATGCGCGCGAGCCACCAGCGCGGACACGATGGCATTGGCGGCGGCGAGGCCCGAGGTCTTGTCGGCGACGATCGAGGGGAAGTACTGGGGCGTGCCGGTCTGGCGCTCCATCAGCGCGGCACTGCCGGAGCGGCCCTGGATGATGTCGTCGTAGGCGGGCATGCCGCTGTAGGGGCCGCCGTCGCCGAAGCCCAGCAGGCTCGCGAACACGAGGCGCGGGTTGCGCTGGCAGAGCACTTCGGGATCGAGGCCGATGGCGGCGAGCTTCTGCGGCCGGATGCTGTGCATCAGGACGTCGGCGCCATCCACGAGCTCCAGCAGCGAGGCACGGCCCGCGGGCTGCTTGAGGTCCAGGACCACGCTTTTCTTGGATCGATTGACGCCCATGAAGAGGGCGCCCATGCCGCCCTCGGTGGAGGGGCCGGCCTGCCGCATCGCGTCGCCCTCGGGCGGCTCGATCTTGATCACCTCGGCCCCGTAATCCGCGAGCACCTGGCTGGCCAGGGGCCCGAAGATCACGGCGGTGAGGTCGAGGACGCGGATGTCCTCCAGCGGACGCACCGGTGAGACTCCTTGGGAGTTAAGCCCGGGAATCTTGCGTCATCTCGCCGCCTGCTGCCAGCCTTTAGGCGAGCATCCTGATGTTGGTCGCCGAAGCGCCATTCACGCTATCCACCACGTCGAACTCGACGCGCTGGGTGGGCTTGAGGCCCTTGGCCCCGTGGCTGAGCGATGCCTTCTGGGCGAAGAGGGCAGGCCCGCCCGCATCGGGGGTGATGAGGCCGAAGCCCTTCGAATCGTTGTAGAAGCGTACGACGCCGGTTGCCATGGTGTTGGTCTCCTGAAAGTAAAAAGGCCCGGTTTCCCGGGCCTTTCGAATCAGCGCGGCTTGCACCGCGTTGAGGTATTCCGAATTAGATGGGGCGAATGCGCGACGCCGCCGGGCCCTTGGGGCCGTTGGTCGTTTCGAATTCGACTTTCTGCGCTTCTTTCAGCGACTTGAAGCCGTCCATCTGGATTTCGGAGTGGTGGGCGAAGAGGTCCTTGCCGCCATCATCCGGGGTGATGAAGCCAAAACCTTTGGAGTCGTTGAACCACTTGACGGTACCGGTAGCCATGGGCTGTATCCTTTTTTGAATCGCTATTCCGGGCAACCGACCCGGAGACGGGTAAGAACGATCAAGAGAGGGTACTGGACTACCAGCCGAACGCTGCGTTGTGCGCTGCGAGAGGGTGGGGAACTGGACTCACTGCTTGATGATCCTGCCCGGGCAGTATACGCGCTTATTGGCCCGGGTACATGCGCATTCCGGGAAGGCGCGTAAAGGGGGGATTTTTGGCGCTTGGTATGATCGGGCGAAACCACTCCTCCCCCGCCATGGCCGCCTCCCCATTCCCCAAGTTCGATGCCGCGCTCAAGATCGCCGAGATCACCGCGATCCCCACCTCGTTTCCCCTGCCTAAGGATTCCAACGTGCGGCTGGGCATCGGCCGGGCGGTGAAGCGCGACGCCGTGATCGTGCGCGTGAAGACCGAGTCCGGTCTCATCGGCTGGGGGGAGTCCCACGCCGGCCGTGCGCCGGGTGCGGTGGCGGCACTCATCAACACGACGCTGCGCACCCTGGTGCTCGGCATGGACGCGACCGACGTGGTCGGCGTCTGGCACAAGATCTACTCGCGCCAGCTCGCGAGCCACGGCATGGGCGCGGGCTGCTCGCTCGCGATGTCCGGCCTGGACATGGCGCTGTGGGACATCCGCGGCAAGGCCGTCGGCTGGCCGCTCTACAAGCTGCTGGGCGGGACTGCGAAACCGATCCCGGCCTATGCGGGCGGCGTGTCCCTGGGCTTCCAGGATCCGAAAGACCTGGTGGCCGAGGCAAAGGTGCACGTGGACGCCGGCTACAAGGCGATCAAGCTGCGCCTGGGCGACAACGTGAAGGACGATATCAAGCGTGTGGAGGCGGCGCGGGACGCGTTCGGCGACGACCTCGAGATCCTCACCGACGCCAACATCGGCTACACCCTCGAGGATGTGCGCCGCGTGATGCCGGCGCTGGAGGACCTGGGAGTCCGCTGGCTGGAGGAACCGTTCCCCGCCCACGACTACCGCAGTTACCACACGGCACGGACCTTCGGAGTGCTGCCGCTCGCCGCCGGGGAGAACCACTTCACGCGCTTCGAGTTCTCGCGCCTCATCGACGAGCACAGCGTCGACATCATCCAGCCCGACCTGTCGAAGAGCGGCGGCATCACCGAGTGCCTGCGCATCGCGGCGATGGCCTCGGCGCACAAGCTCGAGATCCACCCGCATTCCTCGATGACCGGCATCAACCTCGCGGCGAGCGTGCATTTCCTCGCTGCCATCGACAACGGCGGCTACTTCGAGTCCGACGTGTCGAAGAACAACCTGTTCCGCGACGAGCTCACGAGTCTGCCCTTCGAGATCTCGAAGGACGGGACAGTGCGCCCGCTGGAAGCGCCAGGCATCGGCGTCGAGGTGAACGAAGATTTCCTGAAGTCCCATCCCGTCATCGAGGGTCCTGGCTATGTTTAGGTTGTTATTCGCCGCAATCGTCCTTGCCGTCGCCGCACCGTCTTTCGCCCAGACCTATCCCTCCAAGCCCATCAAGATCGTCGTCCCCTATCCTCCGGGCGGCTTTAACGACACGCTCGGGCGCATTCTCGCGGCGAAATTCACCGAGGCGTGGGGCCAGCCCGTGGTGGTGGACAACAAGCCGGGCGCGAACACCCTGATCGGCGGCGAGTTCGTCGCCAAGTCGGCGCCCGATGGCTACACGCTCTACGTGGTCGCGTTCCCGTTCTCGGTCGTCCCGAGCCTCTTCAAGACGATGCCCTACGACACGGTGAAGGACTTCCAGCCCATCATCCTCGCCGGTCAGACGCCCAATCTGCTGGTGGTGAACCCGAGCGTCGCGGTGAACAGCGTCGCCGACCTGATCCGGATGGCCAAGGCGAGCCCGGGCAAGCTGAGCTACGCCTCGACCGGCAACGGCTCCTCCAACCACATCTCGATGGAGCTCTTCAAGTCGATGGCGGGCGTGGATATCGTGCACATCCCATACAAGGGCAGCGCCCCGGCGGTGACCGACCTCCTCGGGGGACAGGTTCATGTGATGTTCGACAACACCCCCAACGTCCTGCCCCACGTGAAGTCGGGCCGGCTGCGCGCCCTCGGCCAGAGCGGCACCGCTCGCGGGGCATTGACTCCCGATGTCCCGACGGTGGCCGAGGCCGGCGTGCCGGGTTACGAGGTCACGGTGTGGTTCGGCCTGGTGGCGCCCGCCGGGACGCCGCGCGAGGTCGTCGACAAGCTGAACGCGGAGGTGAAGAAGATCCTCGCCATGCCCGACGTGCGCGAGAAGTTCGCCGCCCAGGGCGTCGAGCCCGTCGGCAGCACGCCGGAGCAGTTCGGCGCCCACATCCGCGAGCAGATGGCGAAGTGGGGGAAGGTCGTGAAGGACGCGGGGGTGAAGCCGGAATAGCGTGCCCCCTCCCTGGGACGGGGAGCGTTGGGGAACCTGCGGGCGGCCGGGCAGTCCACGCAATTCACAAAGAGGGAGGACTGCCATGGCCAAGACGAAGAAGCCCGACGCGATCGCGCTGCTGAAGGGCGACCACCGCAAGGTCGCGGCGCTGTTCAAGAAGTTCAAGAAGGCGCGCAAGCCCGAGAAGCTGGCCCTCGCACGCGAGATCTGCCTCGAGCTCTCGGTCCACACCCTGATCGAGGAAACCATCTTCTACCCGGCCGTGAGCGCCAGGGTGAAGGACGACCTGATGGACGAGTCCCTCGTCGAGCACGATTCCGCCAAGATGCTCATCGCCTCGATCCTCGCGAGCAAGTCCTCCGACAAGTTCTTCGACGCCAAGGTGAAGGTGCTCTCCGAGGTCATCAAGCACCACGTGAAGGAGGAGGAGCAGCGCGGCGGGATGTTCACCCAGGCGAAGAAGTCGAAGCTGGACTTCGTCGAGTTGCGCTCCGTGATGGAAGCGCGCAAGGAAGAGCTGGTGGCGCGTTACAAGAAGGACGGAATTCCCACCCAGATCGTCCGCGCGGTGGGCAAACCGCGGGTGAAGGTGGGGAAGACGATCGACTGACCCTCTCCCCGGCCCTCTCCCAAGGGAGAGGGAG
>JBBQBW010000255.1:0-4895 GCA_038318025.1 Burkholderiales bacterium
CCGGGGGCGGCGCCGATGCCATGGCGCGCCTGGTTGCGAGCAAGCTGCCCGAGCGCCTCGGCCAGCCGGTGGTGGTGGAGAACAAGACCGGCGCCACCGGCACCATCGCTTCCGACCTCGTGGCCAAGTCGCCGCCCGACGGCTACACGTTGCAGCTTGCGCACATCAACTCCAATGCCATCGGCCCGCTGCTGGTGGCCAAGGGACGCTTCGACCCGATCGCCGACTTCACCCCGATCGCGCTGATCGGCATCACGCCGCAGATGCTCTGCCACCACCCGAAGCACAAGTTCAAGGACGTGCCGGATCTCATCAGGTTCGCCAAGGCCAACCCCGGCAAGCTCTCGTTCGCCTCGTCGGGCGTGGGCAGCATCCAGCACATTGCGGGCGAGGCGTTCAAGATCGCCGCCGGGGTGAACCTGCTGCACGTGCCGTTCAAGGGCACGGGCGAGGCGCTGGCGGCGCTGATCTCCGGCGATGTCGACCTCACCTTCAGCTCCACGGGCTCGGCGCTGCCGCAGGTGCGCGGCGGCAAGCTCACGCTGCTCGCGGTGTGTTCGCCCAAGCGGCTGCCGAACCTTCCGGACGTGCCCGCGGTGAGCGAGACGCTGCCGGGGTTTGAGATCGCCACCTGGTACGGCCTCGCCGGTCCCGGGAAGCTGCCCAAGGAGATCGTGACGCGCCTGAACGCCGAAGTGCGCGCCATCGTGAACCAGCCCGACATCGCCAAGCGCCTGCAGGACCTCGATGCGGAGGTGAGCTCGGGCACGCCGGAACAGTTCGCCGAGTTCTGGAAGAAGGAGAACGAGAAGTACAAGAAGCTGATCGCCGAAGCGAAGATCGAATGAGCACGGCTCCCCGGGAGCTGGCCCCATCCGGCACGCTGCGCGTCGGCATCAACCTGGGCAATCCCGTGATTTGCCAGCAGGACCCCGCGGGCGGCGACCCGAAGGGTGTCGGGCCCGCGCTGGGCCGTGAGCTCGCGCGGCGCGCGGGGGTGCCGGTGAGAATCGTGACCTACGAGACCGCGGGCCTGATGGCCGACGCGGTAAAGCGGGACGAGTGGGACGTGGCGTTCCTCGCCATCGACCCCGCGCGCGCCACGGACATCGGCTTTACCGAGGCGTACGTGCTGATCGAGGGCGCGTACATGGTGCCGGAAGGCTCGCCGATTCGATCCAACGCGGACGTGGACCGGGAGGGTAAGCGCATCGCCGTGGGCCTCAAGACCGCGTACGACCTTTACCTCACGCGGGAGATCCGGCACGCCACACTGGTGCGCTCCGAGTCGTCGAAGGCGTCGATCGCACAGTTTCTCGCCGACAAGCTCGACGTCGTGGCGGGGGTTCGCCAACCGCTCGCCGCGGCAGCGAAGGAGTATCCGGGACACCGCGTGCTGGCGGAGAGCTTCATGGTGATCCGGCAGGCTTCTGGCGTGCCCAAGGCTCGGACTGCAGCCCTGGAGTACCTCGCCGCATTCATCATCGAAGCGAAGAAGTCGGGGTTCGTCGAGAATGCGTTGAAGGAGAGCGGCATCACCGACGTGACGGTGGCGCCGTAACTGCGTTAGGGGTCAGACTCCCAACGCGCCCCCGAACCTGGCGTTGGGAGTCTGACCCCTAACGCATGGCGTTGGGAGTCTGACCCCTAACGCATGACCCCTAACCCAACGGCGCGTTGGGAGTCTGACCCCTAACGCTCAGTCCTTGACGTCGGGCTCGAAGAACATGAACGCCACCTGCGGGAAAGCCGCGCGGAACGCCACCTCCGTGCGGTTGATGGCCTCCACCAGCGCCTGGGCGTTCGGCAGGTCCTTCATGTTGGCCTTCACGGCGACCATCACGTCCGGGCCCATCTGCAGGGTGAGCACGTTGAAGACCTTGGCGACCTCGGGCTGTTTCCGGATGAAGGCGACCATGTCGGCGTGGACCTCGTCCTCCACGCCCTGGCCCACCAGCATGGCCTTCAGCTCCACGCCCAGCATGATGGCGATGACGATCAGGAGCACGCCGATGCCGATGCTGCCCAGGGCGTCGTAGACCGGGTTGCCGGTGAGCCATGTGACCAGTACCGCGATGAATGCGAACACCAGTCCCAGCAGCGCCGCCAGGTCCTCGCCGAAGATCACCACCAGCTCGGAATGACGGGAGGTGCGGAACCACTGCCACATCGACTTGTTGCCGCGCACCTTGTTGATCTCGCGCATCGCGCCCCACATCGAGAACGACTCGGCGATGATGGCGAAGCCGAGGATCCCGAGGGCGACGAACGCATAGCTGAGCCCCTCGTCCGAATGCAGCTTGTGCCAGCCCTCGTAGATCGAGAACATGCCGCCCACGCTGAAGAGCATCAGCGCCACGATGAACGACCAGAAGTAGGTCTCCTTGCCGTACCCCAGGGGGTAGTCGGCTGAGGGCGGGCGCTTCGCGAGCTTCAGCCCCAGCAGCAGCAGGAGCTGGTTGCCGCAGTCGGCGGTGGAGTGGACCGCTTCGGCCAGCATCGAACCCGAGTTGGTGAAGAAGGCGCCGACGTACTTCGCCACCGCGATGAGGAAGTTGGCGACGAGGGCGAAGAGGATCGCCTTGACCGGGTTGGCTCCGCCCGCCATGATTACTCCACCCTCTTCAGGCAACGCTCGCGCGCCTCTCGATCGACGATGCGATTGCACTCGCTGCGCTGCCACTCGCGGTCGGAGGCTTCCTTCTGTGTCACGGCACAGCCGGTGATGACGGGGGGAACGCAGGTGAGGGCAAGGAGGAGGAGCACGAGTCTCACGGCGGCAGGCCCTTCGCGGTTGGGATGGGCGATTCTAAACCGGCGGCAGGGCCCCCGTGCAGGGTGGCCGATACAATCCCCGTGTGGAAACCCTTTCGTCGACTTCCGCTTCCCCTTCGATGACCCAGTGGAGGAGGTGGCCGGCTGGCTCGCCGAAAGCCGCCTCGCGAAGGTGATCTTCAACGCCTGGAGACCGAGCATGAACGAGCGTCCCCGCATCGCCCTCATCCACGCCACGACCGTGGCGATGGAACCCATCCAGGCGGCATTCGCCGCTGGCTGGCCCGAAGCCGAGGTGATCAACATCCTCGACGACTCGCTCACTCCCGACCGTGCGAAATCCGCCGGCCTCGCGCCGGAGATGTATCCGCGCTTCCTGTCGCTTACGCGGTACGCGATCGATCACGGCGCCGATGGCATCCTCTTCACCTGCTCGGCGTTCGGCGAGGCCATCGAAGCCGCGGCGCGCGAGGTCGCGATTCCGGTCCTCAAGCCCAACGAGGCGATGTTCGAGGCGGCGCTCACGGCCGGCGCGCGCCTGGGCATGGTGGCGACCTTTGGCCCGGCAATGCAGTCGATGCAGGCCGAGTTCGCGCAAGCCGCTTGCGGGTGCCGGCCGCCGCCGGTCCTTCGGGCGGTGCTGGCGGAGGGCGCGATGCAAGCCCTGCGCAGAGCAGATGTCGAGGGGCACAACGTCCGGGTTGCTGCGGCGGCCGAATCGTTGCGCGACGTGGACGCCATCATGCTGGCGCACTTCTCGACCTCGCGCGCATTGAAGGCCGTGCAGGCCCGGGTCGCGGTCCCGATTCTCACGTCGCCGGACGCCGCGGTGGCGAAGCTGCGCGCCCGCATCGAGTGCTGAGCTCCGCGGCCCCAAGCGACCAGGCCCGCCGAAGCGGGCCTGGTCCGTTGCAATTGTCGATCAGGCCGTAGCCGCCGCCGCCGGAGACTTCGACACCAGGTCGCGCAGCACGAACGGCAGGATGCCGCCGTGGAGGTAGTAGTCCACCTCGATCGGCGTGTCGATGCGCAGTAGCACCGGCACTTCCTGCTTGCTGCCGTCGTTGCGGTGGATGACGAGCGTGACATCCATCTGCGGCTTGATGCCGTTCTCGATGCCGGTCACGTCGAAGGTCTCCTCGCCGGTGATGCAGAGGGTCTGCGCCGAGTCGGCGCCCTTGAACTGCAGCGGCAGCACGCCCATGCCCACCAGGTTGGAGCGGTGGATGCGCTCGTAGGAGCGCACGCACACCGCCTTCACGCCCAGCAGCGCCGTGCCCTTTGCCGCCCAGTCGCGCGACGAGCCGGAGCCGTATTCCTCGCCGCCGAACACCACGGTGGGCGTGTCCTGGCCGATGTACTTCATCGCGGCGTCGTAGATGAACATCTGCTCACCCGACGGCTGGAAGAGTGTCAGCCCGCCTTCGACACGGGACCCATCCGCCTTGGCCGGCAGCATCAGGTTCTTGATGCGCACGTTGGCGAAGGTGCCGCGCATCATCACCTCGTGGTTGCCGCGGCGCGCGCCGTAGCTGTTGAAGTCCACCTTCGGCACGCCGTTGGCGATGAGGTACTGGCCGGCGGGCGACTGCTCCTTGATGGAGCCGGCTGGCGAGATGTGGTCGGTGGTGACCGAATCGCCCAGCACCGCCAGCGCCTTGGCGCCTTTCACGTCGTGGGCGCGGCCCGCCGACATGCCGAAGCCGTGGAAGAACGGCGGCTCGGCGATGTAGGTCGACTTGGGCCAGTTGTAGACCTGGCCCGACGCCGAGGGCACGTCCGCCCACAGGGGATTGTCCTTGGTGAAGTCGCCATAGAGCTTCCGGGCGAGCTCCGGGTTGCGGACGTGCTTCAACTGCGCGTCCACCTCGGCGCTGGTGGGCCAGACGTCGCGCAGGAACACCGGGTGCCCGTCGGCGTCATTGCCCAGGGGCTCGGTCTCCAGATCCTTCAGGATCGTGCCGGCGATGGCGTAGGCCACCACCAGTGGCGGCGAGGCGAGGAAGTTGGCGCGCAGGTTGGGGTGGATGCGGGCCTCGAAGTTGCGGTTGCCCGAAAGCACCGCGGCGCAGATCAGGTCGTTCTGCCGAATGGCCTCGTTGAACTCGGGGCGCAGATCA
>JBBQBW010000256.1:0-4894 GCA_038318025.1 Burkholderiales bacterium
GGTTGTCGATGTCGACGAAGTTGCGGTCGGTGAGGCCGGCGCGCGCCAGCACCGAGGCCACCGTGTACTGCAGGCTCATGCGCGCGGGCTGCATGTCGTCGATGGGGCCCACGTTGTCGCAACCGGGGTACGCCAGCGCCGAGGCGAAGGTGCGCAGCTTGACGCTCTCCACCTCCGCGCCAACCGCACCGTGCTCTTCCACCACCTTGCGGGTGGCGAAGGCCGCCGCCTGCACGAAGACGCACGCCGGTACCGGCTTGTATTCGATCTGCTCGATCTCCCAGCCCGGGCCCGCGCGCTCGGCGACGCGTGCCGCCTGCGCGAGGCCTCCGAACGCGGCGAGAAAGCCGCCCATGCCCTCGAGGATCGTCTCCGACGCGGTGGCGCCTTCGGCCGCGAGCAGCGCCGAGGTGATCGCAGCTCGCGCCGCACCCGCCGGCTGGTAGAAGAGATCCACTTCGCCGGTGTGGCCCCACGCCATGAGGCCCGAGGCCGAATTGGCGGAGAGGGCAAGCGCATTCACCGCCTGGTCCTCGTCGAGGCCCAGCAGGCGCGCCGCGGTGATCGCCCCGCCCACGGTACCGATCACCGAGGTAGCGCGGAATTTCTTCTTGAAGTCGAGATCGACCACCACGCGACCGAGCCGTCCCATCGCTTCGTACCCAGCGACCACCGCGGCGACGAACTCGGCGCCAGAGACGGGACGCAGCGCCGCGCAGGTGAAGGCCACGGGAAAGATCACCGCAGCGGGGTGCGAGGTACTGGCGGGATGCATGTCGGCGCGCGAGGCGCTCGCCGCGAGCACGCTGGCGATGAACGCCGCCTCGCCCGGCGCCACGCGCAGGTCGGAAGTGATCACCGGCACGCCGCCGGGGAACGACCACGGTCGCGCGGCGCGGATCGCCTGCCGGGCATAGGGCAGCTGCGCGCCGGCGAAGGCGCAGGAGAGGAAGTCCACCAGGCAGAGCGCCGCCTTCTCGCTCGCCGCCGTGCCCACCGACTTCGCATCGAGGAAGGCGAGCTCGCGCACCAGCTTGCGCGCGAGCGTCAAGACAGCGCTTCCGCGGGCGCGCGGCTCACCCCGGCGGCGAACAGCGCGTCGATCTCCGCGTCGCTGTAGCCCGCCTCGCCCAGGATCTCGCGGCTCTGCTCGCCCAGGCGCGGCGCGGGCTTGGACGGCCCCGGCGTCCAGTCGGACCAATCGCCGGGGAAGGCCACGTTGACGATGTCGCCCTCGGTGGGATGGGTGGTGGGCTGGAAGAAGCCGACGTCCTCGAGGTGCGGGTCGGCGATCAGCTCGTCGAGCGTGAAGGCGGGCATCGCCGGGATGTCCTCGGCGCGCAGCGCCTCGATCCAGTCGGCGGTGGTGCGCGTGGCCATCAACTCGGAGAGCAGCGCCGTGAGCTCCTTGATGTTGGCCATGCGGCTGCGCATGTCGTGGTAGCGCGGATCCTCGATCAGCGCCGGCCGCCCCGCGATGCGGAAGATGCTCGCCCAGTGCTTGTCGTGGGTAGGCATGAGGCAGAGGTAGCCGTCGGCGGTGCGGTGGGGCTTGCGGTTCGGATCGAGCAGGCGGAAGTGCCCCGCCGGCCCGAGCGGCGGCGAGAAGGTGCGCCCGTACAGGTGATCGGAGAGCACCAGGTGCGCCGCCACCTCGAACATCGGCACCTCGACACGCCTGCCGAGCCCGTCGCGCTCGCGTCCGAAGAGCGCCGAGACGATGTGGCCGTAGGCGGTGATCGAGACCAGGCGGTCGACCCACGCCGTCGGCACCATCAGCGGCGTGCCGCCGTTCATCTGCGCGAGGAGCTGCGGCAATCCCACCGCGGTCTGGATGATGTCGTCGTAGGCGGGCAGCCCCGAGTAGCGGCCGCGGCTGCCGAAGCCCACCACGTGCACGTGGACGATCTTCGGGTTCACCGCCGAGATGTCCTCCCAGGTGATACCGAGCTTCTGCGCCGCTTCGGGGCGGAAGTTGTGCAGGAACACGTCGGCGTTGCGCACCAATCGCATCAGCGCCTCCCGGCCCGCGTCGGTCTTCAAATCCAGCGCCACGCTGCGCTTCTCGCGGCTGGTGTGCAGCGTGAAGGGGTTCATGCCCGGGTGGCGACCGCCGCCGCCCGCCATGCGCGAGTAGTCGCCCTCAGGCGGCTCTACCTTGATGACGTCCGCGCCGAAGTGGCCAAGGAAGTGGCCGGCGAGTGGAGCCGCGAGCGCGATGCTCACATCAACAACCTTCACCCCCTCGAGCGGCGGACGGTTCATGCCGCCACTTGCTGGGCGCCGACGATATAGCCCGAAGGCTCGCCCAGCAGCGTGGTGCGATACATGCGACGCGGGATGTTGATGTCGTAGTCGGAGAGCGCGAGGTGCATGGTGCAGCGGTTGTCCCAGGCCAGCAGGTCGCCCACCTGCCACTTGTGGCGGTAGGTGAACTCCGGCTGCACGCAGTGCCTATAGAGGAACTCGAGGATCGGCTGCGCCTCCTCGTCGGTGAGGCCCACGATGCCGGTGGTGGTCATCTCGCTCACGTAGAGCGCCTTCTTGCCAGTCTCGGGATGCACGCGGACCATCGGGTGGGCGATCGGCGGGTTGCGGCGCCGCACCTCGGCGAGTTCCGCGGGGTCGCGGCCCTTGGAATGCTTCGCCACCGTCATGTCGTGGACCGCATCGAGGCCCTCGAGCAGTTTCCTGTACGGCTCCGACAGCGTCTCGTAGGCGAGGTACATGTTGGTGAACATGGTGTCGCCGCCCACGGGCGGGATCTCCTCGCTTCGCAGCAGCGAGCCACGCGCGGGCCGCGTGGTGGTCGAGAGGTCCGAGTGCCACTGGCGGCCCACCGGCTGCTTGCGCCCGCCGATCTCCTGGTTCGTCACCGGCAGGATGTTGTGGTGTTGCGGGTCGCGGAATTTGGGGATCGCGGCGTGGTCGTCGAGCGCGCCGAAGCGGGCGCTGAAGGCGATGTGCTGCTCGTGCGTGAGCTTCTGGTTGCGGAAGAGCAACACGAGGTGATCTCGCCACGCCTGCTCGATGGCGCCGAAGTCGGCGTCGGGGATGTCCCTGGCAAGGTCGACGCCGGAGACTTCGGCGGCGAGGCCGGCGGACAGTGGGCGGATGGTGATGGGCATTGGTTCTTCCTCGGGAAATTGGGCCCCGGCCCATTGCCGCGGTCGCGGCGGCCGGGGTGAGAGGGCTCAGTCTTCCCAGGCCTTCTCGGGCAGCGGCAGCCCCGCGAGGTCGGCCTGGGTGAGCGGGCCGTCGGGCGCGATGCCCAGGGAATCGAGCACGTAGAGCAATTGGCGCACGTGCTGCGCCGAGTGCCACGCGGTGCGCTCCAGCACCTCGTGGGCAGGCACGCGGCCGAAGTAGGTCTGCATCTCGCGCACGCATGCCGGGTCGGAGTTTGCGGCCCACCACGCGTTGAAGCGCGCGAGCACGCGGTCGCCGTAGGCCACCACGTCGTCACCGGGCCGCACCTTCTCGGTCTCGTCCATGATCAGCTCGTTGGAGAGTTCGATGCGCTGCTCGTCGGCCTCGACGTGGGCCTCGACGATGCGGAACACGTGGTGCGCGATGCCGCGCAACAGCCGCACGCTGTTGCGGAACTTCACATCCAGCACTTCATCGGGGATCTGGCGGATGTAGCGCTGCGCGGCGGGGAGGATCACGCGGATGCGGTTCACCAGCTCCTCGGGCGGCAGGCGCTGCTCCACCACCGCGTCGAGACCGAGGAAGGCCACGATGTCCTCCAGGCGCTGGGGGTAGATGAACTTGTCGCCCACCGCCACCACCGGCACGCTGCGCGCGCCAAGTGCGGCCATGGCTTCCTGGGCGCCCGGGTCGGTGGCGGCATTGATCGCTTCGTACTCGACGCCCTGGCGGGTGAGGAACTCCTTGGTGCGCAGGCAACTAGTGCACCCGGGTGCCCAGAAGACGCGGATTTTTTCGGTGGTGGCGAGCATGGGGGCTCCGTGGATTGGGTCCCCGCCTCCGCGGGGCCGTCACCGGGTGTAGGGGGGACGACACCGGGTGTAGCGGGGACGACACCGGGCGTAGCGGGGACGACACCGGGTGTAGCGGGGACGACACCGGGTGTAGCGGGGACGACACCGGGTGTAGCGGGGACGACACTCGGATTGGCGGTCCCAACCGGGGCGTCCAAGAAACGGCCCGAGGGCGTGCCGGTGATCGAGGTGCGCAGCAGCTCGCGTTTGGCATCGGCCGGGTAATCGGCCAGCGCCATGTGCACGGTCGAGCGGTTGTCCCACATCAGCACGTCGCCCACGCGCCAGCGCTGGCGGAAGGTGAACTCCTCGCGCGTGGAGTGGCGGCAGAGGAAGTCGATGAGGCCGCGCCCCTCCTCCTCGGACATGCCGACGATGCGCGTGCACATCCACTCGGAGACGAAGAGCGCCTTGCGGCCGGTGTCGGGGTGGATCCGCACCACCGGCTGGATCACCGGCGGGTTGCGGGCGAGCGTCGCCTCGTGCTGCGCGCGAGTGGTGCCGCGGTGGCTACGGCCGTTGGTCAAGTCGTGGACGCACTCGAGGTCGTCTGCGATGCGCTTCATCGTGGGCGTGAGCTCGTCGTACGCCATGTGCATGTTGGCGAACAGCGTGTCCCCGCCCACCGGCGGCAGCGTGAGGCAATGCAGCACCGAGCCCTTCGACGGCCGCGTGGTGTACGAGAGGTCCGAGTGCCACTGCTGGCCGAAGGCGATGCGCCGGCCCTCGACCTGGCGCGCCTTCACGATCAGCAACTCGGCGTGGTCGGGGTGGCGCAGCTCCGACTGGTAATTGTCGTGGCGCTCGAGGTCGCCGAAGTGGCGGCTGAACTCGATCAGCCGCGCTGTCGTGAGCGACTGGTCGCGGAACAGCAGCACCTGGTGCTCCAG
>JBBQBW010000257.1:0-4876 GCA_038318025.1 Burkholderiales bacterium
CTGCGCGGTGGCGATCGCGCGCGGGCGCATCCTCGGCATCGTGCCCAAGTCGTTCCTGCCCAACTACCGCGAGTTCTACGAGAACCGCTGGTTCACGCCGGGCGCGGGGCTGAAGGGGCTCGAGGCGAAGCTCGCGGGCCAGGTGGCGCCGTTCGGCACCGACCTCGTGTTCGCGGCCGACGCGCTCTCCGATTTCATCTTCCACCTCGAGATCTGCGAAGACTTCTGGACGGCGACCCCGCCCTCCACCACCGGGGCGCTCGCCGGGGCGCTGATCCTCTGCAACCTCTCCGCCTCCAACGTCGTGATCGGCAAGTCCGAGGATCGGCTGCTGCTGTGCGCCTCCCAGGCGATGCGCTGCCACGCCGCCTATGTGTATTCCGCCTCGGGCCCGGGCGAGAGCACCACCGATCTCGCGTGGGACGGCCAGGCCACGATCCACGAGATGGGCACGCTGCTGGCCGCTACCGAGCGCTTCCCGATGAAGGGGCAGATGGCGGTGGCCGACGTGGACGTGGAGCGGATGCGCCAGGAGCGCATGCGCACCGTCACGTTCGGCGCGGCGGCCGAGGCCGCCGGGCACCCTGAGTCCACGTTCCGGCGCATCGCCTTCGAGCATCACGCGGTGATGGAAGACATCGGCTTCGAGCGGCGCATCGACCGCTTCCCCTACGTGCCCGACGACCCGGCGCGGCTGGAGAAGGATTGCTACGAGGCCTTCAGCATCCAGGTGCAGGGCCTCTTCAAGCGCATGCAGGCCACACGCAGCGAGCGTATCGTGATCGGCGTCTCCGGCGGCCTCGATTCCACCCATGCCCTCCTCGTCGCCGCCCGCGCCTTCGACGCGCTGGGGCTGCCGCGCGCCAACATCCTGGGCTTCACGATGCCGGGGTTCGCCACCTCCGAAGGCACCAAGGGAAACGCCTGGAAGCTGATGACGGCACTCGGCATCACCGGCGAGGAGATCGATATCCGGCCCGCGGCGATGCGGATGCTCGAGGACATCGGGCATCCCTACGCGAAGGGCGAGGCGATCTACGACATCACCTTCGAGAACGTGCAGGCGGGGTTGCGCACCGACTACCTCTTCCGGCTCGCCAACCAGCGCAACGGGTTCGTGCTGGGCACCGGCGACCTTTCCGAGCTGGCGCTCGGCTGGTGCACCTACGGCGTGGGTGACCACATGAGCCACTACAACGCCAACGGCTCGGTCTCGAAGACGCTGATCCAGTACCTGGTGCGCTGGGTGGCTTCCTCGGGACAGCTCGATCCAGGCGCGTCGGCGACTCTCGCCGACATCCTCGCCACCGAGATTTCTCCGGAGCTGGTGCCCGCCGATGCCGGGGGCAAGTTGCAGAGCACCCAATCGAAGATCGGGCCCTACGAGCTGCAGGACTTCAACCTCTACTACATCACGCGATTCGGGCTGCGGCCATCCAAGGTAGCGTTCCTCGCCTGGCATGCCTGGCGCGACACGCAGCGTGGCGACTGGCCGCCGGCATTCCCGGAAGCGGCGAAGCACGCGTATGCCCTGGGCGACATCAAGCACTGGCTCGGGATCTTCCTGCACCGCTTCTTCCAGCTCTCGCAGTACAAGCGCTCGGCGCTGCCCAATAGCGTGAAGGTCGTGGGCGGCGGCAGCCTCTCGCCGCGCGGCGACTGGAGAGCCCCCTCCGACGGCAATTCGCGCGTGTGGATGGCCGAGCTGGAGGCGAACGTTCCCGACTGATCAGGCGGCCGGCGGCGCGACGTAGCCGTAGCGGCGGTTGGCGCCGCTCAGCTCTTCAGCCGGTACCCGGTGCGGAAGATCCACCACACGGCGGCGAGGCAGGCGAAGAAGAACGCGAGGGTCGCGGCGAGGCTTGCCTGCACCGACACGTCCGCGGTGCCGTAGAAGGTCCAGCGGAAGCCGTTCACCAGGTATACCACCGGGTTGAAGAGGCTCAGCGTGCGCCACGCCGGGGGCAGGATGTCGATGGAGTAGAAGGCGCCGCCCAGGAACGTGAGCGGCGTCACCACCAGCATCGGGATGAAATTGAGTTGCTCGAATCCCTGCGCCAGCACCCCGATCACGAAGCCGAACAGGCAGAACGTGGCCGCCGTGAGTACCAGGAAGACCACCATCCATAGTGGGTGCACGATGTGCAGCGGTACGAAGAGCGTCGCCGTGGCGAGGATGATGAGCCCGAGCAGTATCGACTTCGTGGCCGCCGCGCCCACGTAGGCGAGCACGATCTCGAACGCCGACACTGGCGCCGACAGCAACTCGTAGATGGTGCCGGTGAACTTGGGGAAGTAGATGCCGAAGGAGGCGTTCGACAGGCTCTCGGTGAAGACCGACAGCATGATGAGGCCCGGGACGATGAACGCTGCGTAGGGCACGCCACCCACCTCGCTCATGCGCGAGCCGATGGCGGCGCCGAACACCACGAAGTAGAGCGAGGTGGTCATCACCGGGGTGAGGAAGCTCTGCAGCGGCGTGCGGAAGGCGCGCCCCATCTCGAAGCGATAGATCGCCCAGACGCCCTGGGCGTTGAAACGCGCGCCGCTCATTGCACGCGCTCCCGGCGCTCGCCCACGAGGCCGACGAAGATGTCCTCCAGCGAGCTCTGGCGGGTGTTGAGGTCGCGGAACCCGATGCCAAGCTCGGCGAGGCGCTTCATCAGCTCCGGCATTCCCGCGGCCTCGTCGTGGGCATCGAAGATGTATTCGAGCTCGTGGCCGTCGCCCTTCAGCGTGAGGTTCCATGGCGCGAGCGCGGCTGGGATCGCGGCGAGCGCGTCCTGCAGCGTCACTGTGAGCTGTTTCTTGCCGAGCTTCTTCATGAGGCGCGCCTTCTCCTCCACCACCACCAGCTCGCCGTGGTCGATCACGCCGATGCGATCGGCCATCTCCTCGGCCTCGTCGATGTAGTGGGTGGTGAGGATGATGGTGGCGCCCACCTCCCGCAGCCGGCGCACCAGCGCCCACATGTCGCGGCGCAGCTCCACGTCCACCCCGGCGGTCGGCTCGTCGAGGAACAGGATGGTGGGCTGGTGCGCGAGCGCCTTGGCGATCATCACCCGCCGCTTCATGCCGCCGGAGAGGGTCATGATCTTCGCCGCGCGCTTCTCCCAAAGCGTCAAGTCGCGCAGGACTCGCTCGACGTGGGCGTTGTCGGGTGGAAGGCCGAAGAGCCCGCGGCTGAAGCAGGCGGTCGACCAGGGGGTCTCGAACATGTCGGTGTGCAGCTCCTGGGGCACGAGGCCGATCAGGGCACGCGCGGCGCGGTAGTCGCGCACGATGTCGTGGCCGCCGGCCACGACCGTGCCGGTGGAGGGCGTCACGATCCCGCATACGATGCTGATGAGCGTTGTCTTGCCCGCTCCGTTGGGGCCGAGCAGCGCGAAAATCTCGCCCCGGTGGATGTCGAGGTCGATGCGCTTGAGCGCCGGCACGCCCGACGCATAGGTCTTGGTCAGGTTGGAAATCGAGAGGATGGTGTCCACGACGCAAAGGTATCGAATCGGTCGCCTAGAATACGGCATGGCCTCCGACACCCCGATCCGCATCCTGGTATCCCGCGCCGCCGACGAACGCTTCGGTGCACGCATCCGCGCGCAGCTCGGTGCCCGGCCCCACGCCGTCGTCCACCTCGAGGAGGCGGGGGGTTCGCCGGTGGACATCGCGCTCCTCACCCGCGACGTCACCAGCACCTCTTCGAAGTTCGACCTCTCGCCCTCGATGCGGCGTTTCTTCGACACGCTGGACGCGTCGCCGCGCCTCGCCTGGGTGCACACCCACTCGGCGGGCGCCGACCGCCCGATGTACCCGAAGCTGATGGCGCGCGGGGTCACCGTGACGACATCTTCGGGCGCCAACGCGGTGACGGTGGCGGTGAGCGCGATGGGCGGCGTGATCGCGCTGGCGCGGCGCTTCCCGCTGCTGATGGAGCAACAGCGCCAGCACGCCTGGAAGCCATTCCAGGAGGACCATGCGCCGCGCGACCTGGCGGGCCAGCATGCCGTGGTCGTAGGACTGGGCCCGATCGGCAGGGAGGTCTCGCGCCTGTTGCGTGCCTTCGGCGTGACGGTCACGGGTGCGCGGCTGGGGGCCGGCGCGGTCGCCGAGTGCGACGCGACCATCACCTACGCGGCCCTGCGGGACGTGCTGCCGAAGGCCGACTGGCTGGTTCTCGCCTGCCCGCTCACCGAAGTGACGCGCGGCATGATCGACGCCGCGGCGCTCGCCGCCCTTCCGCCCCATGCGCATCTCATCAACGCTTCCCGCGGCGAGGTGGTGGATGAGGCGGCGCTCGCGGCGGCGTTGGGCTCGAAGCGGCTCGCCGGCGCCTGGCTGGATGTATTCCACCACGAGCCGCTCGATCCCGCCGCGCCGTTCTGGGACCTCCCCAACGTGATGGTCTCGCCGCACACGTCGAGCCGCTGCACCGGCAACTACGATCGCGTGGGCGAGATCTTCATCGACAACCTCGCCCGGTGGCGCGATGGCCAGCCGATGCGAAACGCCGTGGCCGCTGGCGCCGAGGCGTCGGCGTAGCGACGGCATCGAGTCCGACACCGGCACGCGCGGCCCAACTACGCAAGTCGCCGCGTGGCGCCCATGGGCGTGCTGCGCGAGGTGAAATAATTTCCCGTCGTTCGGAAAGAAGCACTCGCGCGTGGCCGTTCAGGATGAGCATCCCGCGAGGGAAGCCGCATTGGCATGGCTTGTGCTGGTTCCGGTTCGTGAGCTCCCCCCCGCGGGAGACCTTCTAACCAAACGAACCTGGAGACTCCATGAAACTGATCCCCATTGCGGCCGCGCTTGCCCTGACCGGCGCCTTCGCCACCGGTTGCGATCGTGCGACCACGACCACGACGGCCCCACCGCCCTC
>JBBQBW010000258.1:0-4872 GCA_038318025.1 Burkholderiales bacterium
GCCCTCCGGGGTGGTGAAGGCGTTATCACCCGCTTTGGTCAATGGAACGATGACCGGGCCGTTGGCGCCCGCCGCGCCCTGGTGGATGTGCGCGGCCGTGGCCACCATCCCCCTCACCATGATCCGTGCGCTCACGGAGCAATCCGCCCGCACGGTGACCATGCCGTTGCCGGAAGCGCCGCTCGCGACCGGGGGAACCTCGTTCATGCCGGTTAGCGAGACCTGCTGGCCGTCGCCGGAGCGCATCGTGTTGTTCATCATCGAGCAGCCGCTCGACAGGGCCGCGGCGACGATTCCCGCCGCGCCGAATACTTTCGTCATCGCATTCATCTGGCTTTCCTCGGAGCGTCCCGGAAGCCCGGGTGATCATCGGACGTTTGCTGGTGAGCGGAAGTTCCCCTGATGCCGCGCCCCGAAGCGCCGCCACCCTCGCTCGCATGGCTGGTATGGGGCCTCGGGGCCGCCCTTTACCTGATCGCCTTCTACCAACGGGTCGCGCCGGCCGTCATCACGCGCGAGCTTTCGCTGGACTTCGGGCTTTCGGCAGCCTCGCTCGGCAATCTCTCCGCCTTCTATTTCTACGGCTACGTCGCGACACAGATCCCTACCGGGGTGCTTGCTGACCGCTGGGGTCCGCGCCGGGTGCTGGCCGTGGGTGCGGCGCTGGCAGCCGCCGGCACGCTGCTCTTCGCCGTAGCGCCGACCGTGTGGTGGGCCAACGCAGGACGCCTTGCCATCGGCGGCGCGGCGGGTGTGGCGTTCGTCTCGATGCTCAAGCTCGCGTCCCACTGGATGCCGGCGCGGCATTTCGCGTTCGCCAGCGGGGTGGCGATCTTCACCGGTGTCGTCGGGGCGACCCTCGCCGGCGCGCCGCTGCGAATCGGCGTCGATGCATTCGGCTGGCGCAACGTGATGGTCGCGAGCGCCGCCGTGACCGCGGTTGTGGCGATCGCGATCTGGCTGGTGGTGCGCGACGATCCGGTGGAGCGCGGCTACGCAAGCTACGCCGCGGGCGGCCACGCCGAGGGCGAGCTCTCCGTCGGTGCGCAGCTGCGCCAGGTGCTGGCCTACCGCAACACCTGGCTCCTGTTCTTCATTCCCGGCGCCTTCTCCGGGATAATTCTCGCCTTCGCGGGCCTGTGGGGCGTGCCCTGGCTGGTCACGGTGCACGGCTTCACCACTCGCGAGGCCGCGACGACCGCCTCGGCGATGCTGATCGTGTGGTCGTTCGCGAGCATGGCCTACGGTCCGATTTCCGAGCGCATGGGGCAGCGCAAGCCCATCTACGTGGGCGGGCTGGTGGCGACGTTGGCGTTGTGGTCGATCGTCACCTTCGTGCCGAACTTGCCGCGCGCCGTGCTGGTGGCGGTGCTGATGGGAGTGGCACTCTCGGGGGCAGCATTCATCATCACTTTCGCCTTCGCGCGCGAGTCGGTCCCCGCGCACCTGGGCGGCACCGCATCCGGCATCGCCAACATGGGAGTAATGATCGGCGGAATGCTGATGCAGCCCCTGGTGGGACTGATCCTGGACCGTCACTGGAGCGGCGCGATGGTGGATGGGGTGCGTTCCTACGACTTCGCGGCCTATCGCGCGGGCTTCGCCTGCATGCTGGCGTGGGGCGTGCTGTCGCTGGTGCTGCTGGCCTTCGCACGCGAGACGCGCTGCCGGCCCCTCAGATCTCGGTGACCGGCTCCGGGCGCGCGCGCCGGCGCGACAGGGTGAGGTAGGCGAGCCAGCTGGCGAGTCCGCAGGCCATCATCAGCGCCATGCCGACCGCCATCCACCGCGTGTCGTGCCAGAGCGCCGGGGAGATGACGCCGGCGGTGAGCGTGTTCACCATCCCCGAGACGAATCCCTGTAGCGAGGCGGCCATGCCGCGGCGCGTCGGGAACTGGTCCAGGGTGATGAGCGAGATCGACGGCATCGCCATCGCGAAGCCGATGCCGTAGACCGTGATCGGCAGGATCGCCCACGGTATCGAGGGCGTGGCGAGGAACGAGTAGGCCAGGTTCGCCAGCGCCGCCGCGGCCATGAAGCCGTAGGCGATCTTCACCGTGACGCGGGCGGAGATGCGGCCCGCCGCACGGCCCGACAGCTGCGAGCCGAACATGATGCCGAGGATGCAGGGAATGAAGAGCCAGCCGTACTGCTGCGGCCCGAGCTGCAGGTGCTCGCCGAGGTAGACCGGCGAGGACAGGATGTAGAGGAAGAACGCGTTGAAGTTGAAGCCCACGGCGAGCGACAGCGCGAGGAACTGCGCGTTGATGCCGACCTCCTTGTAGCCCGCGAGGAGCGCCACCGGGTGGAACGACTGCCGTCCGGTTTCCGGAAGCGTTTCGGGGAGGAAGCGCCAGCCCACCGCGACCATCAGGAAGCCCACGAAGGCGAGGAACCAGAAGATGGCGCGCCAACCCAGGCCCACGAAGAGCCAGCCGCCGATCACCGGCGCGATCGCCGGAGCGATGCCGAAGAAGAGCGTCACCATCGACATGAGGCGCTGCGCGTCGTCGGCGGCGAAGAGGTCGCGGATCATCGCGCGCCCCACCACCATCCCCGCCCCCACCGACAAGCCCTGCACGATGCGCCAACCGATGAGGCCCGACGCGGAGGTCGCGAGCGCCGCGCCCACCGACGCGAGCGTGTAGACCACCAGCGCCACCAGGATCACCGGGCGGCGCCCGAAGCTGTCGGAGAGCGCGCCGTGGAACAGGAACATGAGCCCGAAGGCGAAGAGATACGCCGACATCGTCTGCTGGATTTCCAGCGGGGTCGCGGCGAGCGAGGCCTGGATGCCGGCGAAGGCGGGCAGGTAGGCGTCGATCGAGAACGGCCCCAGGGCGGCGAGGCCCGCGAGCAATGCCGCGAAGCTCCAGCGGAACCGCCGCGTCATGTGGTGGCTGGACGAGGGCGTCACCCGGGCGGTTTCTCGTGGCCGCGGTAGGGACGCGCTGCCCTTTTGCCACTTCTGCCGATTACGCTCAAGGCATTGGAACCAAAGGAAAGCTCTTAGAGCCTCGAAGGTTAGTGGCGCCTATAGTTCCACCGGCAAGCCCGCGGCGGTCCATTCGGGGTAGCCGTTCTCGAGGCGCCGCGCCTTTAACCCGCGCTTGCGCAGCGTCTCCACCGCCTCGAATGACATCAGGCAGTAGGGCCCGCGGCAATAGGCGATCACCTCGCGCTTGCGTGACAGCTTGCCAAGCCGCGATTCAAGCTCCTCAATCGGAATGTTGATCGCACCCGGAAGGTGGCCGGCGGCGTATTCCTCCGCGGGGCGCACGTCGAGGACGGTGACCAGGCCCTTCTTCGCACGATCGAGGAGCTCGGCGGCGGGCACCGGTTCCATCTCGTCCCGATGGGTGAGCCACTGGCGCACCAGGCGCTCCACCTCGGCGATACGGTTTTCGGCGACCGACTGCAGCGCCGAGTAAAGCGCTACCACGTCGTGTCCGGCGACCGCGTAGTAGACGCGGAGGCCTTCCTTGCGGGCGGTGACGAGCCCGGCCTGCCGCAGCACCTGCAGGTGCTTGGAGCAGTTGGCCATGGACAGTCCGCACATGGCCGCGAGCGTCTCGACGCTGCGCTCGGCCTGGGCGAGGAACTCGAGCAGCTGCAGGCGGCTACCGCTCGAGAGCGCGGTGCCAACCTTTGCGAGCTCCTGGTAGAGGCGTGATTTCGGATCGCTTGACATCGTGGATTGGATGTATTCTACTAATCAACTGATTGGTTGAGCAAGGACCCGATGACCGGAGCCGTTTCGAGCGTGGGCGAGCTTGCGATCCGCCTCGGCGCGTTCGTGAGTGTATTCGCGTTGATGGCGGCTTGGGAGATCGCGCGGCCCGCGCGTGCGCCGCGCATGCCGCGTCTCGCGCGCTGGCGCACGAACCTCGGGCTCGCGGTGGTGAACACCGTCGCGCTCCGATTCATCCTGCCGAGCACCGCCATCGCTGTGGCGGCCATGGCCGAGGCAAAGGGTTGGGGCCTGCTCAATCGCTTCGCGCTGCCCGATGGTGCGGCGGTGCTGGCGGGCGTGGTGCTGCTCGACCTCGCGATCTACTTCCAGCACGTGCTCTTCCACGCGGTGCCGGTGCTCGCGCGGCTGCATGCCGTGCACCACGCCGACGTGGATTTCGACCTCACGACCGGGGTGCGCTTCCATCCCGTGGAGATGCTGCTTTCGGCGCTCATCAAGCTCGCGGCGGTTGTCGCGTTGGGGGCGCCGGTCCTCGCGGTTCTGATCTTCGAGGTGCTGTTGAACGCGACTGCGATGTTCAACCATTCCAACGTGTCGTTGCCTCGATGGCTCGAACCGGGGGTGCGCGGGGTTATCGTGACCCCGGACATGCACCGCATCCACCATTCGGTGATTGAAAACGAGCGCAACAGCAACTACGGCTTCTGCCTCTCGGTCTGGGATCGCCTGCTCGGCACCTACACCGTCGCCCCGAAGGGCGAGCTGGAAATCGGCCTTCTGGCATGGCGCGATCCTGCCACCACCTCATCCCTGGGCGGCGTCCTCGGCATGCCGTTCCGAAGCGCCCGGATGCCCGACCCGCAACGCGGCTACGATTGAAGCGACTCGACCGAAGCGAGGCCATCACGGTGGTTGATGTGCTCGCAGCGCAGGACTATGCGGGAAAAACCATGGTGGCTGGACGAGCTCGTCACCCGGGCGGTTTCTCGTAGCCGCGGTAGGAGAGGGCCTCGGCGATGTCGTCGCCTTCCACCGCGTCGTGGCCGGCGAGGTCGGCCAGGGTGCGCGCCACCTTGATGACGCGATGGTGGGCGCGTGCCGACAGGCCCAGGTCCGAAGCGGCCGTGCGCAGCAGCGCCCGGGCCTCCGCCGTGGCGCGCGCGCGCCGCTCGATTTCG
>JBBQBW010000259.1:0-4854 GCA_038318025.1 Burkholderiales bacterium
GGGCCCGGGGACCCGATCCTCTACCAGGCGCTCAAGCTTTTCGAGCGGAAATGATCGCGGCGTACTTCTCATTCACGCGCTGGTCGAAGCGCTCCAGATTCACCACCATGCGCACGTGCGTGCCCTCGCCGATCAGCTCGCGCTCGTCCTCGGCACGCACCCGGAAGTGGATGGTGCGGCCCTCGACGCGCACCACCTCGGCGGTCGCGCGCACGCGGGTGCCGACGGGTGTGGCCGCAACGTGGGTCACGTCGAGGTGGGTGCCGAGGCTCTGGTGCTGCTCGGGAAGCGACTGCTCCACCGCGGCCAGCGCCGCCGCCTCGATCAGGTTGATCATCACCGGGGTCGCGAGCACGCGGATGCGGCCGCTGCCCACCCGCGGCGCCGTGTGCTGCTCGCCCACCACCATCTCCGCGGTGCCGGTGAGGCCGGTGGGCAATTCGAGGACGAGGGGCATGGGCAGTGCCTGAAGTGGAGTCGGGCCCCATTATTCCTCAGGATCAGATGCCCGGAACCCCATGAGCCGAGACAGCCGTTGAAGCTGAGCCACGGCCCCCTGAGTCCAAGCGGCGCAGGGCCGGTCCTACGTCGCCGCGGGGCGGTCATCACCCGCAGCACTTCCCCTGCGCCGCAACGTTGGGGCGGCGGCTGAACTTCGTTTCCTGGGCTCCATCCTAACGATGAGAGCCTCCGGGAACGATGATGATCGACACCACCCTTTCCACCTTCGAGCGCGACGTGATCGATGCATCGCTGGATGTGCCGGTGATCGTCGACTTCTGGGCGCCCTGGTGTGCCCCGAGCCATGCGCTGGGCCCGATGCTCGAGCGACTCGAGCGCGAATATGGCGGGCGGTTCCGCCTGGTGAACGTCAACGCAGACACCAACCCGGAGCTGGTTTCCTCCTTCGATCTCACGTCGCTTCCCTACGCCGTGGCGTTCGTCAACGGCAACGCGGTGGCGCAGTTCGTCGGCGCGCAGCCCGAGGCGTTCGTGCGCGCATTCCTCGACCGGCTGGTGCCCAACCCCTCGGACCTCGAGCATCGTTGCGCGCGCGAAGCCCTCGCGACCGGCGAGATCGAGGTGGCGGAGCACTACCTTCGAAACGCGATCGCCCTCGACCCCTCGAACGACGCACCGCGCCTGGACATGATCGAGCTGCTTCTCGACCGCGGCGAAGTGGTCGCGGCGCAGCGTCACTACGACGTGTTGTCGACGCGCGCGCTGCAGCAGTCGCGTTACGCGGCGATCGCCGCGCGGATGGACTGCGCCGCCGCGGCCCTGTCGTTGCCGCCCATCGAGGAGCTGGAGCGGCGCCTCGCTCGCGATCCCGGCGACCTGCAGGCGCGGCTGGACCTCGCCGACCAGGCCGTCGCGATGCGGGACTACCCGCACGCCCTCCACCACCTGCTTGAAATCGTGAAGCGCGACCGCAATTTCGAGGAAGACGCCGGGCGCCTGCGCATGGTCGCGATCTTCGAGATGGCCGCGGAGTTTCCCGAGCTCGTCGCCGAATACCGCAGCCGGCTCTCGCAGATCCTGTTCTGAAAGTCCGCACTCGACGCGGCCCGGCCGATTAAGCTTCGGCGATGGTCTCGATTCCTTCCGCCAGTCCTGTCCCCGCCGCCTCCCCCGACGCCCTCCCCGCGGCACTCGAGGTGCTGGCCGCCCACGGGTTGCCGGGCCGCTGGCGGGCCCGCGGCGCATTCACCTTGCTCCAGGCGGGCTTCGGCGCGGGCGTCGAGTTCCTGGCGGCCTGGCAGGCCTGGCGCGACGACCCGGCGCGCTGCGAGCGACTGCACGTCCTCGCCTTCGAGCATGCCCCCGCGACGCGCGACGCGATGGCCGAGGCGCTGCGCCCCCTGGGCACCGTGGATTCGCTGGCGCGCGCGCTGGTAATCGCATGGCCCCTGCCCCTCGCGGGCTTCCACCGCATCCACTTCGACGGCGGGCGCGTGGTTCTCACCCTCGCCTTCGGCCCGACCGTCGCGATGCTGCCCCAGTTGGTAGGGGGCGTGGACGCATTCCTGCTGGGCGGTGTCGCCCCACCGGGGGACGCAGCGCTCTGGTCCCCGGCGACGGTACGCGAGCTGTCACGGGTGGCCGCGCTGGGTGCCACCCTCTCGACGCCCGTGGTGGCGGGCGGGGTGTTGGCGGCCCTCGGTGACGCCGGCTTCCAGGTCGAGCGCCGCACGGTGGCGGCAACGCCGATGCTGGTAGCCGTGTCGAGAGCGACTGGCTCGAACCCGGAGCGCCTGCAACGACAGGCGGTGGTGGTCGGGGCGGGCCTCGCCGGCACGCTGGTGGCGGAGCGACTCGCCTTCCGCGGCTGGGACGTGGAACTGGTGGACGCACGCGCGGCCCGCAGCAACGCCGCGGTGGGACTGCTGCGGCCGATCGTGAACCTGCGCGACGCGCTCAATGCGCAGGCCTCGCGCAGCGCCTTCCTCTACTCGCTGCAGCACTTCCGAGCGCTCCAGCACGACGGCTACCACCTCCCGTGGAGCCGGTGCGGCGTGCTGCAGCTCGCGGCCGACGCCGATGAGGCGGCACGGTTCGCGGCGATCGTGTCCTCACAGGGTTATCCACCCGGCTTTCTCACCTTCGTCGATACGGCGCGTGCGCGGGAGATCGCGGGCCGCGACGTGCGGGGCCCTGGCTGGCATTTCCCCGGCGGGGCCTACGTGTCGCCGGAAGGCCTCGCCATCGCGAGCCTCGCGCGGGCCGGCCCGCGCGTGCAGCGCGTCGCCGGACGGAAGGTGGATCGGATCTCCCGCGCCGGCGATGCCTGGCAGGCCCTCGACCCGTCGGGCGCGGTAATCGCCGCCGCGCCGATCCTGGTCCTGGCCAACGCAGCCGACGCGAAGCGCCTGTTGCCCGAGGCGCGGCTGCCGCTTTGCGCCGTGCGGGGCCAGGTGACCTACGTTCCCCCCGCGGCCGCTCGCGCCCTCGAGGTAGTGGTGAGCGGCTCGGGATACGTTTCACCCTTGCCCGACGGCGGCCACTGCTTCGGGGCGAGCTACCACCACGACGACCTGGACGAATCGGTGCGTGCCCACGACCATCGCGACAACCTGGCGCGCGCCGAGTCGATGCTGCCGGGCTTCACCGCCGACGTGCATCCGATGGGTTTGGGCGGCTGGACCGGATTTCGCGCCACCGTGCCCGATCGCCTCCCCATCTACGGTGCCACTGAGCGGGAAGGCGTGTGGGTGGCCACGGGCCTGGGTTCCCGGGGCCTGCTGTGGGCGCCCCTGGGCGCGGAGCTCATCTCCTGCGCGCTCTCCGGCGAGCCGCTGCCGTGGCCCCGCGACCTGACGGGCGCGATCTCGCCGCGGCGCTTCAACTAGGGAAGCTGGCCGAGGGCGACCCGCACCTCGGTGCGCACGGAGTTGGCGATGAAGCACTCCTCGTGGGCGCGGTGGTGGAGATGCTCGAGCTCCTGCCGCGACGGCACGCGCTCCCCGGAGAAGTCGGCCACGGGATGCAGCGTGACCACAGTCATGGCGAGCTTGCCCTGCGCATTGCGGTCCATCACGCCCTCGGCAGCGTCGACGTAGCGGTCGACGCGGAAGCCCGCCTGGGCGGCCAGACCGAGGAACCACAACATGTGGCAGCTGGAGAGGGAGGCGACGAATGCCTCCTCGGGATCCACCGCGGCCGGATCGGACAGCGGCACCTTCACCGACAGCGGGGACGAGGAGCCGCGCACCTCGGCCCCGCCATCGAAGCGCCACGCGTGGGCGCGGCTGTAGCGGTTGTCGGTGAACGGCTGGTCGCCGCGCTCCCAGCGAATGGCTGCGGTGTAGCGGTGCATGGCTTGACCCGGCTCCGGGGAGCCCGCACTGTAGCACCGTGCGCCCCGACCTCACCTCCCTCGCCCTCTTCGTGCGCATCGCGGAAACGCGCAGCATCACCCGGGCGGCGCAGGCGAGCCACATCGCGCTCGCGGCCGCGAGCCGGCGCGTGGCCCAGCTCGAGGACCAGTACGGCGTGCAGCTCCTGTTCCGCTCCGCGCGCGGGGTGGAGCTCACCCCCGCCGGCAGCGCGCTCGTGGCCCACGCGCGCGACCTCATCGCGCGCGTGGGCGAGATGGGCGCGGAGCTTTCCGACTACACCCGTGGCGGCAAGGGCGTGGTGCGCGTGCACGCCAACGCTTCCGCGCTGGCCCAGTATCTGCCCGAGGACCTGGCGGCGTTCGCCGCGGCGCATCCCGAGGTGAAGATCTCGCTCGGCGAGGAGCGCAGCGGCGCCATCGTGGATGCGCTGCGCTCCAACGCGACCGACATCGGCATCGTGATGGAGGGGGCCGACACCGCCGGGCTGCAGGTGCTGGAGTACCGCAGCGACACGCTCGCGGTGGTGGTGCCGCGGCACCATCCGATTAAATCGAAGCCGGTCGCTTTCGCGAAGCTCCTCGACCACGACTTTGTGGGCCTCGAGAGCAACACGGTGATCTCGCGCATCCTGGCCGCGCAGGCGGTGGAGGCGGGCAAGCCCCTGCGCCTGCGGGTGCAGGTGAAAAGCTTCGACGTGATGGCGCGGATGATCCAGGCGGGCCTGGGGATCGGCGTCCTCCCCGAGGCGGCGGTGAACGGCTTCGCCGCGATGGGCCTGCGAGTGGTGCCCCTCACCGACGCGTGGGCCCAGCGCAGCATGTTCGTGTGCGTGCGCCAGTACGCCTCGCTCCCCGCCCCGGCGCGGGCGCTGGTGGACCACCTCTCCCCCGGCCGGGTGGCCGCCGCCGCCCGCTGAGGTTCGGCCTTCGCAATCCGCGAAGGCCCGGTTGCCCACATACCAATTCTCCGGGCTGCAATGCGGATGGTCTGATGCGGTCGAACCCGCATCCCCATC
>JBBQBW010000260.1:0-4841 GCA_038318025.1 Burkholderiales bacterium
TTCTCGCTTTCCTCTGTGCCACCTCCGTGTTCTCGGTGTCCCCCGTGGTGAATGCCGCTGCAGGGACGTCCCCCATCTCCCCCGCTGCCCCCGCCCACCAGACCGAAAACGAAGCGCACTCGAAGTCGATCGGCTGCGTGACGTGCCACACCGCCACCGATCGGCACACCATGCACCAGAACCCGGGGGTGGTGCTGGGCTGCACCGATTGCCACGGCGGCAATCCTGCAACGATGGTGCCCGCCGGTGCTACGCGCCAACAGCCGGCGTACCTCGCCGCCCTGCGTGAGGCCCACGTGCTGCCGCGCGACGAGAAGGCGTGGCGCTGGCCGTCGAGCGCCACACCCGAGCGCACCTACACCAGGCTCAATCGCGAGAGCCCGGAGTTCATCCGCTTCATGAACCCGGGAGACCTGCGCGTGGCGCGCGAGGCGTGCGGTGCCTGCCACCTGCCGATCGTGCAAGCGAGCGAGCGCAGCCTCATGGCCACCAGCGCGATGCTCTGGGGCGGCGCCTCGTACAACAACGGCATCCTGCCGTACAAGCGCTACATCCTGGGCGAGGCGTACACCCGCGAAGGCGAGGGCGCCAACCTGGCGAACCCGGTGAAGGTGGACCCGTTCCTGATTTCCAAGGGGATCCTGCCGTTCCTCACCGTGCTGCCGGCGTGGGAGGTGACGCCCCCCGCCGACGTGTTCCGCGTCTTCGAGCGCGGCGGGCGCGTGATCTCGAGCCAGTTCCCCGAGGTGGGCCTGCCCAACCTCGCCGGCCAGTTGCAGAAGCTCGATGAGCCGGGGCGTCCGGACCTGAAGCAATCCAACCGCGGGCCGGGCACCGGCAGCCGCATCGCGGTGCCGGTCCTGAACCTCGCCAAGACGCGCCTGAACGACCCCCACCTGTGGTTCCAGGGCACCAACGACCAGCCGGGGGACTACCGCGCCTCGGGCTGCAGCGCCTGCCATGCGGTGTACGCCAACGATCGCGACGAGCGCCACTCGGGCATCTACGCGCGTTTCGGCAGCGGTGGTGCCACGGCGACGCGCGACCCCACCATCCCGGCCGACGAGCCGGGCCACCCGATCAAGCACCAGTTCACGCGCGCCATTCCTTCGTCGCAGTGCATGGTCTGCCACATGCACCAGCCCAACGTGTTCGTGAACAGCTTCTACGGCACGATCATGTGGGACTACGAGAGCGACGCGCCGCACATGTGGCCGGCGAAGCAGAAATACCCGACCGACGATGAGGCGCGCAGGATCCTCGATCGCAACCCCGAGGAGGCCGCGATCCGGGGCCTGTGGGGGGACCCCGGCTTCCTGCGCGACGTGTCGAAGCTGAACCCGAAACTCAAGGACACCCAATTCGCGGACTACCACGGCCACGGGTGGAATTTCCGCTCGGTGTTCAAGCGTGACCGCAAGGGGGCGCTCCTCGATGCGAAGGGTGCCATCGTGGCCGACGACGACCCGGCGAAGTTCTCCAAGGCGGTGCACCTCACCTCGGTGCACCTCGACCGCGGAATGCATTGCGTCGACTGCCATTTCGCGCAGGATTCCCACGGCAACGGCCATATCTATGGCGAAGTGGCGGCGGCCGTCGAGATCGACTGCGTCGACTGCCACGGCACCGCGAGCCGCTATCCCACCCTGCGCACCTCCGGCCCGGCAGCGCGGCCCGGGGGGATGGACCTGCAGCTGCTGCGCACCCAGGACGGGCGTCGCCGCTTCGAGTGGAAGGGCGGCAAGCTCTACCAGCGCTCGGCCCTCGATCCCGCGCTCGAGTGGGAGATGTCGCTCACGAAGGATTCGGTGACTCCGGGCCACGCGAGCTACAACGAGAAGGCGGCACGCGCCAAGCTCACCCATGCGGGCGCCGCGGGGCGCGACGGGCAGTGGGGCGCGGGCGCCGCCGCCTACGCCCACGGCGACGACAAGATGACCTGCTACAGCTGCCACCTGTCGTGGACCACCAGTTGCGCCGGCTGCCACCTGCCGATCCAGGCCAACTGGAAGACCGAGCGCAACCACTACGAAGGGGGCGAGACGCGTAATTTCGCCACCTACAACCCGCAGGTGGCGCGCGAGGATATGTTCCAGCTGGGCCGTCATGGCCCGGTGAAGGGCGCGAAGGTGGCGCCGGTGCGCTCCTCCTCGGCGCTGGTGCTGTCGTCGACCAACGCGAACCGCGAACGCATCTACGTGCAGCAGCCGCCGGTGTCGGCGAGCGGCTTTTCCTCCCAGGCGTTCGCGCCCCACTATCCCCACACCGAGCGCAAGACCGAGACCAAGGGCTGCCCCGATTGTCACGTCGCCGCCGCCAACGACAACAACGCGGTGATGGCCCAGCTGTTGCTGCACGGCACCAACTTCGTGAACTTCGTGGGCTTCAATGCCTGGGTCGGCGGTGAGCGCCATGTGCAGGGCGTGCAGGTGACCGAGTGGGACGAGCCCCAGGCGGTGATCGGCAGCTACCTCCATCGCTACGCGTATCCCGATTGGCATGCGGCCCACGAAGCGCGCTCGCGCCGCCTGCCGGAGGCGCACGACCATCGCAGCGGCGGCGCGGTGGGCTGCCTCGCGGTGCGCGGCGAGTACCTCTTCGCCGCCGAGGGTGCCGGGGGCCTGCGCGTGTACGACGTCGCGAGCATCGCCAACAAGGGGGTGTCGCAGCGGATAGTCACCGCGCCGTTCTCCCCCCTGGGTCACGATACCCACGTGGCGTCGCGGGATGCACGCTGCGTGGCCCTGCCCACCAACCAGCCGATCGATCCCGCCCGGAACACCGGCGAGCTGATGCGGGTCACCAACCAGGAGCAACCGTTCCACCCGATCTACAGCTACGCCGTGGTGGCCGACGCGAAGGAAGGGTTGATCCTGGTGAACGTGGATACGCTGGCCGATGGCGAGCCGAGGAACAATTTCCTGAAGCGCGCCGTGGCGTGGAACCCGCACGGCGCGCTCGATGGCGCGCGCCACGTGAGCCTGGGCGGGCACTTCGCCTACGTGGCGACCGACGCCGGGATCGTCGTGGTCGACCTCGACGATCCGTTGAAACCGGTGCTGGCAGCGCGGGTGGCGCTGCCCGGGGCGAAGGCGAGCGCGCTACAGTTCCGCTACCTTTTCGTCACGTCGCCCGTGGGCCTCGAGGTGGTCGACGTGACGGTGCCGGCCAAGGCCCGGCGCGTCGCGGGCGCCGCCGTGCCGCTCGCCGATGCGCGCGGGCTCTACGTGGCGCGCACCTACGCCTACGTCGCCGCCGGGCGCGACGGCCTCGCGATCATCGATGTCGAGCGCCCCGAGGCGCCGCGGCTCTTCACCCGTTTCGATGGGGGAGGCAGGATCGACGATGCGCGCGACGTGGTGGTGGGATCGACCAACGCGTCGCTCTTCGCCTACGTGGCCGACGGGCGCAACGGGCTCAAGGTGGTCCAGCTCACGGCGCCGGACACGCAGCCGCGCTTCTACGGATTCAGCCCCGAGCCGCGCCCGCAGCTGATCGCCTGGCGCGAAACCGCGTCGCCCGCTACGGCGCTGGCGAAAGGGCTGGATCGGGACCGGGCGGTGGACGAGACCGGGCACCAGATCGCGGTGTTCGGGCGGATCGGCTCGCGGCCGTTCAACCTCGAAGAGCAGCGCAAGATGTATCTCCGGCCGGACGGGACGGTCTGGACGGTCAGAGAGTAGTGCGGGCAGTAAACCTTGGGAATGGGGATGAATGGGATGAAGGGGATGAAGGGGATGAGTGACGGTTCATCCGGGGTGAGAGGCGTGTTGTACGCTTTGGCCGCGGCGTTCGCGCTCCACGCCGGGGCCCAACCCTTGCCCTATGAGGCCAAGGGTAAACACCTGGGCGTGGTGAACTGCGCCAGCAGCCTCTGCCACGGCTCGGTGTCGAGTTGGAAGGACTCGAACATCCTGCAGAACGAATACGTCACCTGGTCCCGCGTCGACAAGCACGCCACCCGAGCTTACCAGGTACTGCTCGAAGAGCGCTCGCAGCGAATTGCACGCAACCTGGGGTTGAAGCAACCGGCCCACGAGGCAAAGGTGTGCCTCGACTGCCATGGCCACGCACCTCCCGCCGCCGCGCGGGGAGAGCGCTTCAAGGCAAGCGACGGCATCCAGTGCGAGGCGTGCCACGGTCCGGCGGAGGGCTGGATCGCGAGCCATGTCGCCCCCGGCGCTACCCACGCGGACAACGTGGCGCGCGGGCTCTATCCCACCGACGAGCCGGTGGCCCAGGCGAAGCTCTGCCTCTCGTGCCACTTCGGCAACCGCGACAAGTTCGTGACCCACCGGATGATGGGCGCCGGCCACCCGCGCATGAGCTTCGAGCTCGACACCTTCGCCCAGACCCAGCCGCCGCACTTCGTGCCCGACGCCGATTGGCAGCAGCGCAAGGGCGACTTCGACCCGGTGCGCCTGTGGGCCATCGGCCAGGCGTTGGCGGCGCGCGAGGTGCTCGATGTGCTCCTCGACCCGAAGCGCAGCCGGGACGGCCTGTTTCCGGAGCTGGTGGTGTTCGATTGCCATGCATGCCACCACGCCATGTCGGAGCGGCGCTGGAGCCCCCGCACCGGCACCAGCCCCGGGCGCATCCGCCTGAACGACGGCCACTTCCTGATGCTGCGCCAGGTGGCGCGACTTACGCTCGCACCCCAGGCGGCCCGCGACTTCGAGGGGCGGGTGGCTGCACTGCACCGAGCGGTGGCGGGCGATGGCGGCGACCCGCTGGCGGCGGCGCTTGCCTTGCGCGGCGCCATCGACGCGGTGGTCCCGCGGCTCACCGCCCGCCGCTTCGGCGCCGTGGACCTGCGCTCCATGGTGGGCGGGGTCGTCGCC
>JBBQBW010000261.1:0-4824 GCA_038318025.1 Burkholderiales bacterium
CGGAAGCTGTAGAGCGCGGCGGGGTCGACCTGCACGTCGACGATCGCCGGCTTGCCGCACGCCAGCGCCTCGCGGATGGCGCCCTCGAGCTCGGCCGCGCGCCCGACGCGAAACCCCGCCGCGCCGTAGAGCCGCGCCAGCTGGTCGTAGGGAGGGTTGGGCACGTCCGCGCCGATGTAGCGCTGGCCGAAGAAGTCGCGCTGGTAGGCCTTTTCCGCGCCCCAGCAGCCGTTGTTCATCACGACGCACACCGTGTTGATGCCGTGCTGGACGGCCGTGCCGATCTCGCTCACCGTCATCCCGAAGCCGCCGTCGCCCATCAGGCTCACCACGGTGCGCTCCGGGCACGCGAGCTTGATGCCCAGGCCCGCGGCGTAGGAAAAGCCGACGAGGCCGAAGTCCAGCGGAGTGAAGAGCGCGGGCGGCTGGCGGTAGGGCATGTGGTCGGTGGCCTGCAGGCAAAGCGTGCCGGCATCCATCGTGAACATCGCGTCCGCGGGCAGCGTTGCGCGCAGGGCGTGATAAAGCGTGGCGGGCTGGATCGGGTCGCCGCGAAGGCTGCCCGTGGCATCGCGCTCGGCGAGGAGCTTGCGGCGCTGCTCCTTGAATTCCTCGGCATGCCGGCGCACCTCGGCCGTGGGCGCGTGCCCCGAGAGCTCAGCCACGAGCTGGTCGGCCACCCGCCCCGCGTCACCCACGATCCCGAGCGCGATGGGAAAGAACCGTCCGACCGCGGTCGGCTCCTGGTCCACCTGCACGATCCGCGCCTCGCGGTTCAGGTTGTCGTAGGTGTAGAAGGTCGTGTTGAAGCCCAGGCGCGTGCCCAGCGCGAGGATCACGTCGGCCTCGCGCGCGAGCGCCGACGCGACGGCGTTGCCGCGCGGCCCAACCTGCCCCGCATAAAGCGGATGGTCGGCAGAAATCGCGTCGCCGTGACCGGGCGAAAGCGCCACCGGGGCGCCCAGGCACTCGGCGAGGGCGAGGCACTGCACGTGGGCGCGCGCGTTCTTGATTCCGCCGCCCGCGATGATCAGGGGCCGCTTCGCGCCCGCGAGCAGGCGTGCCGCCCGGCGGACGAGCTCGGCGTCCCCGGCGGCCGGCGCGCCGGCCCGATAGGAGGCCGGCGCAGCCACCTCTTCGGCAGCGAAGGACTCTGACAGGATGTCGCGCGGCAGGTTGAGCGCCACCGGGCCGCGGCGCGGCGAAAGCGCCGTGGTGAACGCCTCGCGCACCATCTCCGGGATGCGCTTGGACTGGGTGACCGTCCACGTCTTCTTCGTGACCGGCTTGAACAGCGACTGCTGGTCGACCTCCTGGAACGCGTCGCGATGGACGTGGGCCGACGAAAGCGAGCCGGCGAGAGCGACGACGGGCGAGAACGCGGCATTCGCCTGGGCCAGCCCGGTCACCAGGTTGGTGGCGCCCGGGCCGTTCTGCCCGGCGAGGAAGACGCCCGCGCCGCCGCTCGCGCGCGCATAGCCGTCGGCCATGTGCACGCCGGTGCGCTCGTCACGCACCCCGATGAAGCGAATCGCCTTCGCGTCGTAGAGCGCGTCGAAGATCTCCATCCCCGCCGAGCCGATGAGGCCGAAGACGTGCTTCACGCCTTCCGCCTCGAGTGCGGTCACGACCGCCTTTCCGCCGCTGGTGTCGGTCATGACGGCGCCCCTTTCCGGCCGGCTTGCGCCGCGAACTTCTCGTATTCCTCGGCGAGTATGGGAACGGCGAGGTTCACCGAGTGGATGCCCATGATCGTGGTGAGCTGGATCGTCTCGAGGACCTCCTCGCGGGTGGCGCCGGCCTTGAAGGCGTTGGCCATGTGCCGGCGTACTCCGGGCGCGTACAGATGCGTCGTGGCGGCGTTGATCGCGACCAGGATGAGCTCCTTGAACTTCGCGGGCAGCGGGCCGTTGCGGTGCGGCACGTCGCGAAACCGCAGGTAGGCCTCCATGAACTGCGGGTCGAGGGCGCGGATCTGCTCCCACAGCGGGTTGAAGTCGCCGCGGCGGATGTAGTCGTCGGTTACAGGGGTGTCGTCGGCTGTCATGGTCGCTCCTGGAGGGTACGCGGGCGGTTGCGGGTCAGGCGGGGCCGAGTGCGGCATTCACGGCTCCGAGGTAGAGGAGGATTGCGGCGATCGCGTAGAGTAGATGAGCAGCTCGGTCGCCTTGAGCTGCGCGCGCAATTTGCGCACTTCGCCCAGCATCAGGAGCATGGCGCCTCCCCGGAGGCTTCCTCCAGCGGCTGGTCGATGCCCGCATGGGCTAGCTCGGCCGCGGCGAGCAGCGCGCGCGCCTTGTTCTGCGTCTCGCGCCACTCGTTGTCCGGGATCGAGTCGGCAACGATGCCGGCGGCGGCCTGCACGAAGAGGCGCTTGTCCTTCACGACTCCCGTGCGGATCGCGATGGCGAGATCGACGTTGCCGTTGAATCCAAGGTAGCCCGCGGCGCCCGCGTAGACGCCGCGCTTCTCGGTCTCCAGCTCCTCGATGACCTCCATCGAGCGGACCTTCGGCGCCCCGGTGACGGTGCCGGCGGGAAAGGTCGCGCGCAGCAGCTGCATCGCAGAGAGGCCGCGTTCAACGTTGCCTTCCACGTTGGAGACCATGTGCATCACGTGGGAATAGCGCTCGACCACCATTGTCTCGGTGACCTTCACCGTGCCCACCTTCGCGATCCTGCCCACATCGTTGCGGCCCAAGTCGATCAGCATCAGGTGCTCGGCGCGCTCCTTGGGGTCGCTCACGAGCTCGCGCTCCATCTCGGCGTCGCGCTCGGGAGTGGCGCCCCGCTTGCGCGTGCCGGCGATGGGCCGCAGCGTCACCTTGTCGCCCTCACGGCGCACCAGGATTTCCGGCGAGGCGCCCACCAGCTGCGCGTCGCCGAAATCGAAATAGAACATGTACGGCGACGGATTGATCGAGCGCAGCGCGCGATAGAGGTTGAGCGGCGAATGCGCGAACGGCACCTCCAGGCGCTGCGAGATCTGCACCTGCATCATGTCGCCGTCGGTGATGTACTGCTTGCAGCGCGCGACCGCCGCGTGGAAGGCCGCCTCGCCGATGTTGGAACGTGGGGCCTGCGCCGGGCCCGCCGCATCGTGGGGTGGAAGCGCCGCCGGCGTGCGCAGCTGCGCGCGCAGCGCCTGCAGCCTTGCGCGCGCTCCCTCGTAGGCACCCGGCTGCGAAGGATCCGCGTACACGATGAGGTGGAGCTTGCCCGAAAGGTTGTCCACGACCGCCAGCTCCTCGGATAGCAGCAGCCGGATGTCGGGCAGCCCGATGGGGTCGGGCTTGCGGTCGCCATCGAGGCGCCGCTCGATGTAGCGCACCGTGTCGTAGCCGAAATAGCCTGCGAGCCCTCCGGCGAAGCGCAGGGCACCCGCGGGTGCAGCCGCCTTGAAGGACGCCAGGTACCGGTCGATGAACGCGAGCGGGTCGGTGAGCACGTGCCGCTCGCATTCCTCGCCGTCGCGGACCAGCCGCGCCACCACGCCCGAGACCTCGAGCATCTCGCGCGCCGGAAGACCCACGATGGAATAGCGCCCGAAGCGCTCCCCGCCGATCACCGACTCCAGCAGGTACGAGCCGGGCCGGTTGGCGAGCTTCAGGTAGATGGACAGCGGCGTGTCGAGGTCCGCGTGGGTCTCGAGCTGCAGCGGGATTCGGTTGTAGCCGGCGCGGGCGAGCGCCTGGAATTCGTTTTCAGTCATGGGTCACCACGAGGTTCATTGCGGATCTGGCAAGTACACGGGCGCTCTCACGCGAGCCGTGCCATCGCCAACCGGAATGAAGACCGCGCAGTGACATGATTGAACCAGTCGAAATCACGCGGGCATTGTAGCCCGCTTCAATGCGGCGCGCATGCGCGCCACCGCGGCCGCGCGGTCCCGATCGCCGAAGATCGCCGAGCCCGCGACGAAGGTATCCGCGCCCGCGCGCGCCACGGCCTCGATGTTGTCGGCCTTGATGCCGCCATCGACCTCGAGCCAGATGTCGCGGCCGCTCGCATCGATGCGCTTTCGCGCCTCGGCGAGCTTGGGCAGCGCCGAGGGGATGAACGACTGCCCGCCGAAGCCGGGGTTCACCGACATGAGGAGGACCAGGTCGACCTTGTCCATCACGTGGTCGAGATAGGCGAGCGGCGTCGCCGGGTTGAACACCAATCCGGCCTTGCATCCCTGCTCGCGGATCAACCCGAGGGTGCGATCGAGGTGCTCGCTCGCTTCCGGGTGGAAGCTGATGATCGTGGCGCCAGCGCGCGCGAAGTCGGGAATGATGCGGTCGACCGGGCGCACCATCAGGTGCACGTCGATCGGCACGGTGCAATGGGGACGGATCGCCTCGCACACCAGCGGGCCCACCGTGAGGTTGGGAACGTAATGGTTGTCCATCACGTCGAAGTGGATCAGGTCGGCGCCCGCGGCGATCACTTCGCGCACCTCCTCGCCCAGCCGCGCGAAGTCGGCCGAGAGGATGCTGGGTGCGATGCGGAAATTTTTGCTCGGCATGGGCCGTCTTCAAGGGGTCCGGAGCATGGGAATTCTACGTGGATTCGCGCGGCCTCGCCCTGGGGCGCAACGCATTCTCTGCTACCATCTTTCGATGCCCGAAACCAAAAAATACAGCGTCGCGGTAACGGCGCATTCGACCTACCTTCCCGACCAGTCGGACGAGGAGGAAGACCGCTACGTCTTCGCCTACACCATCCGCATCACCAACAACGGCAGCGTGCCCGCGCAGCTGGTGAGCCGGCACTGGATCATCACCGATTCGGAGAACCAGGTGCAGGAAGTGCGCGGCATGGGCGTGGTCGGCGAGCAGCC
>JBBQBW010000262.1:0-4808 GCA_038318025.1 Burkholderiales bacterium
CGGTTTCCGCTCGATCGTCAAGCACAATGGCAGGCTGGTTGGCGTGCATGGACGATGCGTAGAAGATTCCGTGCAAGTCATTGTGGGCTTCGTAGAAGCACTGCGCCCACTCGCGGGCCCGCATACGGCTGCCGGTATTGATGGCCATGGAAGCGCCCACGCGCGTGGGATACGTTCCGGTGAGGTCCAAGAGCCGCAACGTCCGTTGAAGCTCGAATATCGCCAGCCAAGGCGCATCGCGCACCCGATCAATACGTCGGGTTTCCTGAAACACTTCCGCGAAACACGTCACTGCGTTTCTCGCGCAGTAGAGTACCGAGCGCTCCTGTACCCAAGGCTCCCCGCGCCTATCGAGCAGATGGTGATCGAAGCGGGCATTTGTCGGCCCGTACTGTCGGAACTCGCTCCAGCCAGTTGGATGGGCGCCGCCGGAGAAATAGACGCGTGCCAGGGCTGCGCCTTTGGGAAGTGTCCTGACTGCCGGTGGAGTGGTTCGAATTGCGGCGGTACTCTCCGGCCGCGGAAATTTCACCATCGCGCAGCGCTAGAGGTTTCGCGCGAGTTGCGCCACGGTGACTGGCGAGCGCCCCTGCAGCAGCCACGCCCTCGGACTCATGGTGTGCCCTACCTCATCAGCCTTGAGATCGACGTTGGGTTCCAGGAACCAAGTCGCCACATCGAGTGGATTCAACTCCGCCGGCAGAACGGCAAGCACGGCGGAAAGGCCAGGCAGCACCTTCTTGCGCTCGAACTGAAAACGCGGCAGGCGCCATTCGCCTTCGTATTCCACGCCGAGTAGCGATCGTTCGCGGATGCGCTGTCGAATCCGACTCACGTCCACATCGAGCATGGCAGCGGCTTGCGCCGTGGGAAGGCTCGTCTCGATGAGCGCCATGTAGTCGACGATGGTCCTCGTCAACGGATCGTGGGCAACGTCGGCAATCCAGGGCTTGGTCGACAGGCCAGTCTCTTCGAGCGCCTCCAATTCCGCCTTGGACAGCACAGCTGCGGGCTCGGAAGCAGGTGTCGCCAGCTCCCGCAAGGGGCGATTCGCCATCAGTGCCCGCGCCGAGGCGCGGAATAGCTTACGGACCGCGGTTGCGGTCGGCTCCAAAATCCCCTCATTGCTTCGGACTGTCGTGCCTGATCTCATGACTCCTCTTAACTCCTTACGGAAGTATGGAGGAGAATACGCTCGATGGGCGCATATTGCAAATCATGAATTTGGGTGACAACTGCCATCCAATGGCTATGAAATTCGTGGTCACCCGCCATGAGTTTGCCGAAATGCAGGTTATGGGAGGCAGAGGAAAAGATCCGCCTCAAGGCGCTGCACGAAGCCTCGCGCATCGGCATCGCCGACATCGACGCAGGACGGTTCCTCAGTTTCGAGTCGCCCGCCGCTCTCAAGCGCCATCTTGCCTCGATAGCTGACAAGACAGTCGCCGGGAAAGGCCGCGGATCAGCGCCGCGACCGTGATGGCTTGCGCAGGAGCGCGCCGCGGCGTTCGATGTCCTCCCGGATCTGCTGGACGCTCGCCTGACCTCGAACTTTGAGTTCCTTCGCGACCTCGGGGAACTTTCCGGCTGCCTCTGCAACCTCGCCGAACAATCTCTTCGGCGTCTGCTACACGGACATCGGACATCGGGTCGGTGGAATACTTGCGGACCGCGATCGCGAGCTCATCGTAGCTGTTCACGAAGTGATCCCTGCGCTCCCTGCAGAGCGACTTGAGACTTCTGCGCATAAGGAAAAATCCGCGCAGGGAGATCAGCGCCGATAAGGCCTACAGGCTCACGCCGCTCGCAATGGCACCACGTTGTTCACGGCCAACGCTTGCAGATAATCCGCCCACTTTTGCAGCCAGGTACGCGCCTCGGCGTCATAGCGATGCTGATCGTAGATCGCGCTCACGGAGGTATCGACGTGGTTGAGGATGCGGTCTTGCACGACGCGTGAGCAGCCGAGCTTCGCCAGCCCGGTGGCGACCGTGCGGCGAAGATCGTGGACGGTCCACGGCACCTCGATCGGATCTTGTGCCGGCTTGTCGCCGTGGCTTTGGCGGGCCGTGTACTGGGCAAGGCCCAGCGCCTTCTGGGCGAGATGCCGGCCGCGCACCCGGGACGGAAACACAAACGCCTTGTGGATTTCCTGGCGGGACTTCAGCAGCTCGATCGCCTGGTGCGGAAGCATCACATCGTGCGGCTCGCCACTCTTGGTCTCGCGTATCGTCCACACGCCCCGATCGAGGTCGATGTCGCGCCAGAGGGCGGCGCTCACTTCGCCCGATCGGCAGCCGGTGAAGAGCACCAGCGACAGCGCATCGCGGACGTTGCGGCTGTAGGGGCTCCCCGGAAGCCACTTCATGAAAGTCGCGAGCTCGGCGTCGGTCAGGACGCGCTTCCTGCGCACCTGGGGCGCACCCTTGATGCCGATCGTCGGCGAAATGAACTCATCGGGCAGCCGCCCCTGCTCGATCGCGTGGGCGTACGCGCACTTGAGCCGGGACAGCATTTGGGTCGCCACCCGCGGCGCCTTCTCCATCCTTGGCCGCATCACCTCGTCCTGGAGCTCGCGCCGGTTGATCTCCAGCGCCGGCCGGTGTCCGAGCACCGGCAGCACATCCTGGCGCAGGATCCGCGCACCCTCGGCGCCGCGCTTTTGGCTGTCGAGCACTTCTTCGATGTATTCGTTGACCATGTCCTCGAGCGTGTAGGCGGCCTGCTCCTTGGCGATCCGCTCGCGCATCGCATCGGCCTTCGCTTTCCGCTTTTCAAGCTGAGGGTCGTTCCCCTCCGCGCGCTCCAGCTTTTTCCTTGCGACGGCGTCTCGGGCCTTCGTAAGCGTGAGCGGCGAGCCCACATCACCCAGCTTGATCTCCCGCAGGACGCCGTCGCGAGCGCGGTAGCGGTAGAAGAACCTCTTTCTTCCCGAAGCCGAGCAGCGGACGCGCAAACCCGGACACTGCGCGTCGCCGCGGTCCTCGCCGGGGGTCATGTCGGCGATAATCGCGGGAGTCAGGGGTATCGGCTTCGGGCGTATAGGCTTTCTCGACATCTATCCTCTCAAGGGGTGGACCTATACCGCCACCTATACTGCCACCTACACTGAATGGCTGGTCAAGGACTTGCAAGTACTTGCCCGGACTTGAACAGGAAACTGTCGGTAAAAGCGAATTTTTCCTTGAAACTACAAGACGTTATAAGGCAAAGCGGGAGTATGGACAAGGGGGTTGGCGGGACCGGAAATTCCGCCCACACCCCGATGATGCAGCAGTACCTCGCCCTCAAGGCGGGATACCCCGACATGCTGTTGTTCTACCGCATGGGCGACTTCTACGAGCTCTTCCACGGCGATGCCGAGCGCGCGGCGAAGCTGCTCGACATCACGCTCACCACGCGCGGCCAGTCGGCGGGCCAGCCGATCCGCATGGCCGGCGTTCCCTACCACGCCCTCGAGCCGTACCTCGCGCGCCTGGTGAAGCTGGGCGAGTCGGTGGCGATCTGCGAGCAGGTGGGCGACCCGGCGACTTCCAAGGGCCCCGTGGAGCGCAAGGTGGCGCGAGTGGTGACGCCGGGCACGATCACCGACGCGGCGTTGCTGCCCGCCTCGCGCGAGAACCTGATCGCCGCGGTGCATTGCGCGGGCCCGGTCGCCGGCATCGCGTGGCTGGCGCTTGCCAGCGGGCGCCTGCGCATCACCGAGGTCGCCACGGCACGCGTCGAGGCGGAGATGGAGCGGCTGCAGCCCGCCGAGCTGCTGCTCGCCGGCGATTCCCCGTTCATCCCCCGCGGCACGCTCGCCGTGAAGCGTCTCGAGCCGTGGCAGTTCGAGCCCGCCACGGCGGCGCGCGACCTCGCGCGCCAGTTCGGCACCGTCGACCTCTCGGGCTTCGGCTGCGAAGGGCTCGAGGCCGCAATCGGCGCCGCCGGCGCCCTGCTGGGCTACTGCCGCCACACGCAGCAGTCCGCGCTACCCCACATCACCGGGTTGTCGGTCGAGCGCGAGAGCGAGTTCGTGCTGATGGACGCGGCCACCCGGCGCAACCTGGAGATCACCGAGACCCTGGGCGGCGAGGAGTCGCCCACGCTCTTCTCGCTCCTCGACCGCTGCCGCACCTCGATGGGCAGCCGGCGCCTGCGGCACTGGCTGCACCATCCGCTGCGCGACACCGCGGCGCTCGCGCGCCGCCAGGCCGCGATCGCGGCCCTCCTCCATCCGTCGTCGCGCGTGAGGCACGGCGACATCGCGGTCCACTTCGCCGCGTGGTCCGACGTGGAGCGCATTTCGACCCGCGTGGCGCTGGGCACCGCGCGCCCGCGCGACCTCGCGGGGCTGCGCGACACGCTCGCAACACTCCCCGGGCTCGCCGGGGCCCTCGCGGCGAGCGGCGACGCGAGCCTCGAGGCGCGCGCCCTCGACCTGGCCCCGCTTCCCGGCACCCATGGGCTGCTCGCGGCGGCGCTGCGCGACGAGCCGGCAGCGGTGGTGCGCGAAGGCGGCGTGATCCGCGACGGCCACGACGCGGAGCTGGACGAGCTGCGCGCGATCCAGAACGACTGCGGCGCCTTCCTGCTGGAGATGGAAAGCCGCGAGCGCGCGCGCACCGGCATTCCCAACCTGCGGGTGGAGTTCAACCGCGTGCACGGCTTCTTCATCGAGGTGACGCACGGGCAGGCCGAGCGCATTCCAGCCGACTACCGGCGTCGCCAGACGCTCAAGAACGCCGAGCGCTATGTCACGCCGGAGCTCAAGGCGTTCGAGGACAAGGCGCTGTCGGCGCGCGAGCGCGCCCTCGCCCGCGAGC
>JBBQBW010000263.1:0-4792 GCA_038318025.1 Burkholderiales bacterium
TCGGCGGCGACAAGCGCTAAAGACCGTCCTCGGGATAGCGACGGGTCCCCGAGGGCACGCCCTTTACCGACCAGGGCCTAGCTTAGCGATTCAGCGGGCGCCGGCCACGCGGGCGAGCCACCGCCGATTCGATCGCGACGCCCTCCGATGCGCTCGGCTTCGCGGCAAGCCGATCCAGGTTGGACGTGGTCACCTCGTGACCGCGCTGCAGGTGCTCGACAAGTGCCTTGACAGCGGCGTCTCCAGAGCGCGCGAGGACGGCCTCGGCGATCGCGATATGCTCCGCGATCGTCTCCTCGATGCGGTCGACGTCGCGGCGCTGCACCAGCCGAAGCGAGATGCGCACGCGCAATCGCAGGCCCGCGTAGAGGCGATCGAGAATCGCGTTGTCCGCGCCCTGCACGATCTCGCGGTGCACGCGGTCGCCCATTTCCTCGGCCTCGGCGATGCGCTTGCCCGACAACGGCCGCCGCGCCAGCTTGCGCAGCGCGGCGACGACCTGGGGCAACTCCCCGATGTGACCTTTCTGCGCCGCCAGGCGCGCTCCCATTCCCTCCATCGCGAGGCGCACCTCGAGCAGCTCGGTGATATCCGCTGCCTCAAGGCGCACGAGGAAGGTGCCGCGGCCCGGCTCAACGGCCACGATTCCCTCCACCGCCAGCTCACGCAGCGCTTCGCGCACCGGCATGCGTCCCATGTCCACGGCCTCGGCGATCGCGCGCTCGGAAAGGGGCTTCCCGAAAGGTACGGTGCCGCCCACGAGCAGCGCGCAGATCCGCTCCATCGCGATGGTGCGGGCGAACGGGCGGTCCGGCTGGCCGGCCTCGAACCCGAAGGTCGGTGCGGCTGTCGCGCGCCTAGTGGTCGAGGATCTTCGAGAGGAAGACACGCGCCTTCTCGCTTTGCGGGGCGAGGAAGAAGTCCTCGGGCTTGCGGACTTCCACGATCTCACCTTCCTCCATGTAGACGATCCGGTTGGCCACCCGGCGGGCGAACCCCATCTCGTGCGTGACCACGATCATCGTCATGCCATCGCGTGCGAGGTCCGACATCACGTCCAGCACTTCCTTGATCATCGCGGGATCAAGCGCCGAGGTGGGCTCGTCGAACAGCATCACGACGGGATCCATCGCGAGCGAGCGGGCGATCGCCACGCGCTGCTGCTGGCCGCCGGAAAGCTGGGATGGGAACTTCGCCTCGTGGCCCGTGAGGCCGACGCGCGCGAGGAGCGAGTGGGCTCGCGCTTCGGCCTCCGCGCGCGTGCGCCCGAGAACAACTCTCGGCGCGAGGCAGATGTTGTCGAGTGCGGTGAGGTGCGGATAGAGCTCGAGGCTCTGGAATACCATCCCGATCTGCGTGCGCAGGCGCCGCAACTCGGCCGCATCGGCAACCCTCAACCCTCCCACCACGATCTCGCCGCCGTCGAAAGTCTCCAACCCGTTCACGCACTTGAGCAGGGTGCTCTTTCCGGAGCCCGAGGGCCCGCATACGACCACTACCTCGCCCACGCCGATGGACAGGGAGCAGGACTTCAGCACCTGCACCGCTCCATAGGACTTGCTCACCTCGCGGATCTCGATCATTTGCGGAAGCGACCCCCTACCTTGCCGGCCAGCCTCGATCCGGTGAAACACACCACGAAATAGACCGCGGCCGCAAAAATGTAGAGCTCGACCAGCTTGAGCTCCTGGTTGGCGACGGTACTGGCCGAGGTCATGAAGTCGCGCAGCGTCACGACGTACACGAGCGACGTGTCCTGGAAAAGGATGAAGCTCTGGGAGAGGAGGATCGGTGTCATGTAGAGCAACGCCTGCGGCATCACGATGTGGCGCAGCGCCTGGAACCGGCTCATTCCGCTCGCGAGGCCCGCGGCCACCTGGCCCTTCGGGATGCTCTGCACGCCGGCGCGGATGATCTCGCAGTAGTAGGCGGTCTCGAAGAGCGTGAACGCCACCAGCGCCGAGACGAAGGGGCCGGTCGCGCGCCCGAGCACCAGGGGCACCATGAAGTAGAACCAGAAGATCACGAGGATCAGCGGCACCGACCGGAAGAAGTTCACGTAGGCGGCGGCGGCCCAGGCCACGGGCTTGACCGGCGACATGCGCAGCACGGCCAGTATCGCGCCCAGGACCATGCCGCCGAGAATCGCCAGCCCCGCGAGCATGAAGCTCAGGCGAAGCCCTTCCCAGAGGTAGGGAAGGTTGCGCCAGATGACGTCGAAATCGAGGTTGCTCATGGCGTCAGAGGCCCCCGCGGGCGATCCAGCCGGGGATGCGGGTGCGGGCCTCGAGCCGGCGCGTCACGAGCAGCAGCGAAGCGGAGATGAGGAGGTACAGGACGGTCGCGGCCGCGAACGCCTCGTAGCCCTGGAAGGTGTAGCTCTCGATCTGGCGGCTGGCCGCGGTGATCTCCATCACGCCGATGGTGAGCGCGATGGACGTGTTCTTTACGATGCCGAGGAACTCCGAGGTGAGTGGCGGCACGATGATGCGGAAGCCCAGCGGCAGCAACACGTATCGGTAGGTCTGGGCGATCGTGAACCCCGAGGCGCGCGCTACCGCGCCCAGGCCAGGGGGAATGCTCGCGATCCCCGAACGCACCTGCTCGGCGACGCGCGAGGCCGTGTAGAGGCCGAGCCCGACCATCGCGGAAAAAAACTCCGGGTACGGCAGCTCGCGCTTGAGCCACCGCCCGGCCGACTCCGGCACGAGCTCGGGCAACACGAAGAACCACAGGAAGATCTGCACCAGCAACGGGATGTTGCGGAACAGCTCCACGTACGCCGTGGCGACCATGCGCAATGGGGCGAAGGGCAGGGTGCGCGCCACGCCGACTGCCGTGCCGACGACGAGAGCGATGCACCACGCCGAGAGCGCCAGCCCGGCGGTGGTGGCAAGGCCCTTCAGCAGCCAGCCTATGTACGGCTGGCTGGCGAGGACCGCCCAGTTCCAGTTGTAGGCAGCGATGGGTGCCGCGCGTCAGTCGGGCATCGCGTTCAGCTTGAAGGTCCAGTCGACGGCCGGCGTCATCGGGATGCCGACCGGATCGAAGTGCTTCTTGAACATCGCATAGACCTCGCCGCGGTAGATCTTCGAGAGCGTCCGGTTGGCGACGTGCCGGAAGGCGCTGTCGTCGCGGCGGATCATGAGCCCGTACGGATCGAAGGACAGCAGCCGGCCCACCACGTCGAACTTCTGCTTCTGCGTGGACTTGGACAGCAGCGCGAACTGGCCCACCTCGTCGTGCACGTAGGCGTCGATCCGCCCGGTCTCCAGCGCGAGCATGCCTTCGGCGTGGTCGCGCACGTTGACCAGCCGGTACTTGAGCTTCTTCTCCTCGGTGAGCATCTGAAGCACGCGTTCGTTGGAGGTGCCCGGCGCGACCCCGACCGCCTTGCCGTTGAGGTCTTCCACTTCCTTGATGCCCGCTGTCTTGTTCACCAGGAGCCGCCCGCCGGTCACGTAGAAGCTGTAGGTGAAGTCGACCTGCTGCTGGCGCGCCAGGTTGTTGGTGGTCGAGCCGCATTCGATGTCGATGGTCCCGTTGGTGAGCAGCGGGATGCGTGTCTGCGCGTTGATCGGCAGGTACTTGATCTGGATGTCGGGCATCTTGAGCTCGGCCTTCACCTCCTCGCCGATGCGCGTGCACAGCTCCACCGCGAAGCCGGTGGGCTTCTTCTGGTCGTCGTAGAACGCGAACGGGAAGGATGCCTCGCGATGTCCGATCGTGAATACCTTGGAGTCGCGCACTTTCTTGAGCGTTCCGTACAGCTCCTGCGAAACGGCCGGGGCGGCGATCGCGCAGAGCGCCGACACGGCCAGCACCTTCTGGATGGTGTTCATTCGAAGTCCCCTTATGGTTGAGAAAATCCCCGCCACTTCATGTCCGCGCTGCGCGGACGACTTCCTGCGAAACCTCGAGTACCCGGTCCACGTCGTCGTCGGAGTTGTAGAGGTGGAATGCGAAACGCAGCATCCCGCGACGGATCGTGTGGACGACGTTGCTCGCCGCCAGGTGCTTCGAGATGTCCGCGAGCAACGGGTCATTCGCGACGCCGTGCCCGCCGTTGCCGAGGCGGCCCACGGTGACGATGTGCGACGCCTCGGCGCCGACCGCGCGCCGCGGGACTTCGAGCCCCAGCCCGGCCATCCCCTCGCGCAACCGGCCGGCTAGAGCCAACACATGGGTTTCGATGGCCTGGGAGCCGACTGACGCAAGCAGTTCGAGCGACGCATCCACCACATAACACGAGGCATAGTCCACGGCGCCAACCTCGAAGCGTGCCGCATTGGGCCGGATGCTGCCGTCGAAACCGGTCATCTCCGAGTAGCGTTCCGGAGGCAGGTCCACCGCGGGGCGAGACAGGTATGCGGGCGTGAGGCGCCCGGCCCATTCGCGGCGGCAATACAGGAAGCCGCAGCCGTACATCCCGAGCAGGCCCTTGGCGGTGGAGGCGACGAGCGCATCGATGTGGTCGCGGTCCACATCGAGCGAGAGGATGCCGGCCGACTGGACGCCGTCCACCAGGAACAGGGCGCCGCGCTCGCGGCAGGCGCGACCGATCGTCGCCAGGTCGGTTCGCAGCCCTGGCGCAAAGGTCACCGACGATGCGGTGACCACCCGCGTGCGCTCGTCGATGGCGGCAACCATCGCCGCGGCGTCGATGGCCCCATCGACCGGAGCGACGGCGCGCAACTTCACGCCGAGCCGTTGGAGGTGCATCCACGGCAGGATGTTGTTGGGGTGCTCGAGGTCGAGGCAGAGGACGACGTTGTCTCCCGCTTGCCACGAA
>JBBQBW010000264.1:0-4786 GCA_038318025.1 Burkholderiales bacterium
TGCCGCCGCGTGGAGGTGATCGAGAACGGCGTGGCGGCGACGGGCCTCGCCTGGCGCGCGCCGCCGGCCCCGCGCTTCCTGGTGCATGGCCGCATCGCGCCGTCCAAGCGGCTCGAGGCCGTCATCGATGCCTTCGCCGGGGTCGCCCTCCGGCACCCGGGCGCGCGGCTGGTGATGGTGGGCGGCGCGGAGCCGCGCCACGACGCGTACCTGCGCGCGCTGCGCGCGCGCGGCAAGGGCCTCGCCATCGCGTGGCGCGGCCCCGACGCCTCGCTCGCCTGCCTCGCCGAGGCCTGGACCGCGGCGGTGGTGCTCGGCACCCACCAGGGCTCTCCGAACGCGGTGCTCGAAGCGATGGCGGCCTCGGTGCCGGTGATCGCCAACGCGAGCGGCGGCACCGGGATGATGCTGGATGGCGGTGAGGCCGGTTGGCTCCTTCCCGAGGACGTGGGCGCCGCAGGGCTTGCGGCGTCCATGGCGGAGGCGATCGCGCGGCCGGAACGCGCCCGTGCCTTCGCCGAAGCCGCGCTGCGCATCGCGGGCGATCGCCACGGGCTGGAGTCGATGGCTGTGCGTTATCTCGCCACGCTGCGCGGGGAGGGGGGCGCTACCCATGAGAAAATGGCGCCATGGAATTCCGCTACTGCCCCTGCTGCGCCCGCCCCCTGGCCGAACGCGCCATCGCCGGCGATGCCGGCGAGGTGATCCGTCTCGCCTGTTCCGACTCCGCAACCTGCGGCTTCGTGCGCTGGGACAATCCCACGCCCGCGGTCGGCGCCATCGTCGAGCACGAGGGCGAAGTGATCCTCGCCCGCAACGTCGCCTGGCCCGAGAACGTGTTCGCGCTCGTCACCGGCTTTCTCGAGCCCCGGGAGGACCCGCGCCATGCGGTGGCGCGCGAGGTGAAGGAGGAGCTGGGCCTGGACGTGCGCGAAGCCCACCTCGTCGGCAACTACATCTTCGAGCGCAAGAACGAGATCATGTTGTGCTATCACGCGATCTGCGAGGGCACCATCACTCTCGGCGCGGAGCTTGCCGAATATCGGCGTTACGCCCCGCACACGCTGCGACCGTGGCGCCGCGCCACCGGGCTGGCGCTCGCCGACTGGATGCGCGGCCGCGGCCTCGGGTTCGAATGGGACGAGCGCCCACCCCTGCAACCGCGCGAGCCGCAGCCGGTGAAGGCATGAGTGCTCCCGGCGGGCGCGGGGCGGTCGCGACCTACCTGCGCATGGCGGGCCTGGAATCGCTTCTGGGGCGCGAGGCGGACGTGGAGCGTGCCGTGCTGGACCTGGTGGACGCGATGGGCGAGAAGGTCGCCATCGACGATCCCGCGAGCCTCTACGGGTATCCGGTCCCGATGCTGACCGAGGATGGCAGCTGCTCCATCGTCGACCAGCTGGCGCCGGTACCGTACGACCTCACCGGCATCCTTGGCGGGCGCAACGAGCAGACAACGCGGCGCCTCGCATTGCTCGAGCGCCTGGTGGAGCGCGCCCAGGAGACCACCGGCTCCGACTGGATCGGCGTGTACCAGCGCCGGGAGAATTCCGCCGGCATCCCGGTGCTGGTGAAGCTCGCCTACGTGGGCCGCACCAGCCGCGCGGAGTTTCCCCTCACGCATGAGTTCGCGCAGCGCAGCACCAACAGCACCGTGGGCCTCACCGGCCGCGCCACCGTGATCGACGACGTCGGCAAGCACGTCGAGGCGGGCGGCGGCTTCTACGTCTGCGACGAGGGCGTGCAGTCGGAAGCCTGCGTGCCGATCCATGCGGCGGGCGGCATCGCGGGCATCGTGGATGCCGAAGCCAAGCCGCGCGGGCACTACGTCGCGGAGCGGCTGGTCGGGGTGGCGGCCCTCGCGATCGTTGCCGCCGCGGTGTTGCCCTGAAGCGGCACCCGACGAGCTGAGCCGCTGCAGGCCTCTAGGCCTGCATTCCCGGAAACGCCTTCTTGCCGTCGCGCCAGCGGCGCCAGGCTTTCGGGTTCGCGAGCGCCGCCAGCAGCGCGTGGTTCAGGTCCACGGGCTCGGCGTCGAGCCCCGCCTCGCGCAGCGCGTTGCGGTTCTGCGCCACCACCACGGCCGCGTTGTGGGCGACCACCGGGTCCATCGGGCCTTCCAGCGCGTCGTCGGTGGGATTGGAATATATCGACTCGCAGGTCGCGAGCCTTGCGGAATGGTAGCGGCGGCATTGCGCGGGTCGCGCCTCGTAGGCGCTGCAGCTGCCCGCCCCGTCCAGCAGGGCGCAGGGGAGGTTGGTGCGTTTGCGTGCTTCGGTCCCGCCCAGTGCGGCCGTGACCGCGACGTTGTGGCGCAGCCGCCCGAGCACTTCATCGAGGCGCGCGGCGGTAAGGCGCGTGCGCAGCCAGGTAGCGAGCCGGAAGGCTTCGACGGGCAGTACTTCGACCCGCAGGCTGCAGCACGTCGCGCAGCCCGGGGCGCAGGCGAGCACCACGCCGTGGGCGGCGATACTCACCGCCAGCACCTCGTCGACGCGCCGGTGGAATCGAATGACCGCAGCCGTGGCGTGCGCGGGCTCCCGCGCTTCGGCAAAGGCCTTGGCGGCTTCGACATCCACCGGGGAGACCGCTGGGTTCACTTCTTGGCGGGCATCATGTCCGTGATCGAGCCTTCGGCGATCTCTGCCGTGAAGAACACGCTCTCGGAAAGGGTCGGGTGCGGGTGGATCGTCATCCCGATGTCCTCCGCGTCCGCGCCCATTTCGAGGGCGAGCACGGTCTCGGCGATGAGTTCGCCCGCGTTCACGCCGACGATGCCGGCGCCGAGGATGCGCCTGGACCCCTTCGCGTAGATCACCTTGGTGAGGCCTTCCTCGCGGCCCATGCCGAGCGCTCGGCCCGAAGCGGCCCACGGGAACACCGCCTTCTCGTACTCGACGCCCTGGGCCTTGGCCTCGGGCTCCGAAAGTCCCATCCAGGCGACTTCGGGGTCGGTGTAGGCCACGCTCGGGATGGTGCGCGCTTCCCACTGGTGGTGGCTCATCCCGGCGATCACCTCGGCGGCGAGCTTGCCCTCGTGGGTCGCCTTGTGCGCGAGCATCGGCTCGCCCACGATGTCGCCGATGGCGTAGATATGGGGCACGTTGGTACGCATCTGCCCGTCTACCGGGATCCAGCCGCGCTCGTTCACGGTAACGCCCGCCTTTTCGGCGGCGATGTTGTTGCCGTTGGGCCGGCGGCCCACCGCGAGCAGCACGCGGTCGTAGACCTCGGGCGCAGGCCCGGCCCCGCCGTCGGCGGCCTCGAACGTGGCGCGCAGGCCCTCCTTGAGCGCCTCGATCTTCGCCACCTTGGTCTTGAGCAGGATCTTCTCGTAGCGCTTCTCGATGCGCTTCGCGAGCGGCTTCACGATGTCGGGGTCGGCGCCGGGAATGAGGCGATCCACGAACTCCACCACCGTCACCTTCGAGCCGAGCGCATCGTACACGGTCGCCATCTCGAGGCCGATGATGCCGCCGCCGATGATCAGCAGGCGCTTGGGAATGTCCTTCAGCTCCAGCGCACCGGTGGAGTCGATGAGGCGCGGATCGTCGTAGGGGAAGCCCGGGATCTTCGCCACCTGCGAGCCCGCGGCGATGATGCAGTGGTCGAAGGAGACGACCTTCTTTCCCTCTTTCGTCGCCACTTCCAGCGTCTGGGGCGAGGCGAACTGCGCCTTGCCTTCCACCACCGTCACCTTGCGCGCCTTGGCGAGCCCGGCGAGGCCCTTGGTGAGCTTGCCGACCACGCCCTCCTTGAACTTGCGGACCCCCTCCAGATCGATCTTCGGGGCGCCGAAGGTGACGCCGAAGTGCGGGCCCTCCTCGGCGTCGGCGATCACCTTGGCGGCGTGCAGCAGCGCCTTGGACGGGATGCAGCCCACGTTGAGGCACACCCCGCCCAGCGTGGCGTAGCGTTCCACCAGCACCACCTTCTTGCCGAGGTCGGCGGCGCGGAAGGCGGCGGTGTAGCCGCCGGGTCCGGCGCCCAGCACCAGGACCTCGGCGTGCAGGTCGGCGTCGAGCGAGGCGAGGGTGGAGGTGAGCGCCTGCCGCATCGAGGGCGCCGCGGGCGCGGGGCCCTGGGCGGCGGCGGGTTTCGCTGCCGCCGTGGCGGGCGCGGGCGCGGCTGCAGGGGCCGCGGCCGCGCCGGCTTCAGCGGTTTCGAGGGTCGCGATCACCGTGCCCTGCGACACCTTGTCGCCCAGCTTCACGCGGATTTCCTTTACCGTCCCCGCGTGGGTCGAGGGCACGTCCATCGTCGCCTTGTCGCTCTCGAGCGTGACCAGCGAATCTTCCTTCTTCACCGCGTCGCCCGGCTGGACCAGGATCTCGATGACGGGAATGTCCTTGAAGTCCCCGATGTCGGGGACCTTGATCTCGATGGCGGCCATCGTCGTTCCTAGAGCATGCCGCGCCGCAGGTCGGCGACGACCTGGGGGAGGTAGGTGGTGAAGCGTGCGGCGAGCGCGCCGTCGATGACGCGATGGTCGTACGAAAGCGACAGCGGCATCATGAGGCGCGGGGCGAACTCCTTGCCGTTCCACACCGGCTTCATCGCGGCCTTCGACACGCCGAGGATCGCGACCTCCGGCGCGTTCACGTTCGGCGTGAACGCCGTGCCGCCGATGCCGCCCTGCGACGAGATGGAGAACGTGCCGCCCTGCATGTCGGCGGGGCCGAGCTTGCCCTCGCGCGCCTTCGCGGCGAGCTCCGAGGTCTCGCGGGCGATGTCCACCACGCCCTTCTTGTCGGCGTCCTTGATCACGGGGACCACCAGCCCGTTG
>JBBQBW010000265.1:0-4781 GCA_038318025.1 Burkholderiales bacterium
GCCGTCCGCCTGAACATTGCGTTCCCTGGCCCGACATCCCCAACTGGATCGAGCCTTCCTGGGCCCTCACGTCCGAGGTGCTCGCCGCGGATTTCACTCGCGCGATGACGCGCAGCGACGAGCCGACGTCCATCCGCAACGCCGCCTGAGGCTCGCGCTGCGTTCGCTCCATGCGCGTGCTGTCGGACGAGATGCGGTGACCTGGAGGCGCCGGTGTGGCTTTGGTGTCATTGTCGCTCGTCACGGTGAACCGCGGCCTGCACATGTGCGCGTAGGGCCGCGCTTCAGGCCCTTCCCCCGAGATGGCGAGCGAAGAACGCCGCCACCTCCTCGATGCTGTCGGCCCACGCCCGCGGATTCCCACCGGTGGTGGCACCTCGCCCGCCGGGCGCATTGGCGTTGTTGCGCGCCTCCACATAGCGCTCGGCATTGGCGTTGTCGAAGGAGTGGTGCGCTCCGGGATACACCTTGATCGCCACCGGCCTGCCCGCGCGCTGCGCTGCTTCAGTGAGCTTCAAGCACGCGGCGGCCGGGGTCCAGTCGTCGCGATCGCCAATGAGGATGAGCAGCGGGGCGACCGGGCGGTACTCCTCGGTGAAGCGCGGGTTGCCGATGGCGCAATTCGGATAGAGCGCGATCCCCGCCACGAAACCGCGGCGCTTGCGCTCGGCAAGCAGCACCGGGTCCCGGGCCTGCTCGGCGAGTGTGGCGAGCGTGGTGGCGCCGCCATGGGAGCCTCCCATCACGCCGATGCGATCCTTCGCCACGAAGGGGAGCGAGCGGAGGTGGTCGAGGGCCGCGTAGGCATCGGGCACGCGGCGCAACGGGGCCACGTCGGCGCGAGAGGGTGACGGGTTGGTGCAAACGCCGCGGGCATGGCCCCGCGTGCCGAAGCTGTCGGGAATGGCGACCACGTAGCCGCGCTGCACCAGCTGCGAAGCCCAGCGTTTGGGCGACCCGCTGGAGCGCGGCCCCAAACCGCTGCAATCGTGGAGCATCACCACCGCCGGGAAGGGGCCGGCGCCGTCCGGCTTCATCACCTCGATGGGAATCGCCGCAGCCAGCGCGGGGGCCAGCGGTGCAGGGGCCGGTCGCGGCTCCGCCACCGCGACGCAACCCGCCAGCGCCAGGAGGAGGAGCGCCGACCCGACCCGGGAAGGACTCCTCATGCGATCTTCGCCGCGAGCTGCGGATTGCCCAGCGCCGCGTTCAGCTGCACCGCCTCGCGCACCAGCCGGTGTAGCGCCTTCGGATCGATGGCGTCGCCCTGGTGCAGCTCGACGCTGGCCATTTCGTACTTGCCCCCCGCCTTCAATCGCGGCTCGATGGCGCGTTCCGAGGAATCAAGTCCCGGCACTTGCAGTCGTCGCGCGCGGGCGCCCGTTGCAAGAATCAGCTTTGCGTACGAGAGGTCGGAGCCGTCCGGGCACGTCAAGCGGCGCCGCGCCGGGTCGATGTCAACTATCCGAGTTCTCGGCCGAACGACGATCTCCTTCTCCGCCAACTGGGCACTGCTTCGAATGGCCGGCAACGAGCCCTGGGCTGAGGTCAGAATTTCCTTCGAGAGCGCAGGCCGCGCAGGCTCGAACTGGACACGAGCGCTAGCCGAGATGCTTGCGGAAAAATTCCACCGTGCGCGCCCGCGCCTGCACCGCCGCCGCTTCGTTGTACGAGCCGCGCATGTCGCAATTGAAGCCGTGCCCGGCGGCGTAGAAATACGACGCCACCTCGGAATGCGCCGCGGCCACCTCCCTGGCCTTGTCGAGCGGAATGGAATGGTCGGTCTCGCCGAAATGGAACATCGTCGGCACCTTGGGCTGCTCATCCTTCAATTCCGGCACGCCACCGCCGTAATAGCACACCGCCGCCGAAAGACCCTTGGCGCGCGCCGCCGCATACCACGCGATGGTGCCGCCCCAGCAGTAGCCCACGATGCCTACCTTGCCGGCACTTTGCGCGTAGTCGATGGCGGCCTGCGCGTCGGCCAGTGCCGTGTCGTTGCTGATCTGGCCCTTGATCGCCACGCCCGCCTGGATATCCGGCTGCGTGTAACCCGTCTCGTAATTGCGCTGCACGCGGTCGTAGAGGGCGGGAGCTACGGCGAGATAGCCATCGGCGGCATAACCATCGGCCACGCTGCGGATGTGTACGTTGATGCCGAAGATCTCGGGGATCACCACCACGGCCCCGCGTGGTTTTCCGGAAGGCTGCTCGGCCACGTAGGCGTCGAACGAATGGCCGTCGGCGGCCTTGAGCTGGATGGTTTTTCCCACAGCGTCTCCTCTTTTCCGATTGGGCTTTGCGAGTATATATGCATATTCACGCTTGACGTATACACTCAGCGCCTCATGAACCACTATAAAGACGCTACGTCGCCACCCAAGGGCAAGGCCCTGGGCACCCACAGCAACCAGCTCGCCCAGCAGCTCGAGGAGATGATTTTCTCCGGCCAGCTGCGCCCCGGCGAAAAGCTCGAGGAAGCCACGATCGCCGCCAAGTTTGGCGTGTCGCGCACCCCCGTGCGCGAGGCGATCCAGCGCCTGGTGGCCACGGGCATGGTCGAGGTGCGCCGGCGCAAGGGCACCATCGTCACGCAGCTCACGATGCCCCGGCTGATCGGCATGATCGAGATGATGGCCGAAATGGACATCCTGGCCGCGCGCCTGGCCGCGCGTCGGGCAACGCCGGAGGAGCGCGACGTCATCAGGGACATCCTGGAGCGCGCCCGCACATCGGTCAGCGACCAGATGGCCTACACGCGCCTGAACCGCGAGTTCCACTGGGCGCTCTACTCTTCCACACACAACCACTACCTCGAGGACGTGGCGCTGCGCACGTGGAAGGTCCTGCAGCCCTATCGCAACTTCCGCCTCGACCAGCCCAATCGCCGCAAGGACTCACTCGCGGAACACGAATCGATCTACGAAGCGATCCGCGCGAGCGACGGTGATCGCGCCGCGGCGCAGATGGCCTCTCACGTGAAGGTGGGCGGCGTGATTGCGGACTTCGTCTTCAGCCTGCCTTCCCACTCGATCGACAGCGAGTAGTTTTTTTACGCGTTGCGGGGAAGGTGGCCGGGCCACACGCTCAGCGTGGCGATCCACTTTCGACCGCATCGAAGGACACCTGGAGGAAGTTTCCGGGGAAATTCCACCCCGGCGTGCGGTTAAGTGCGAGGCCGCGGAGGACCGGATCGAGCCCTTTTTCTGTTGAATATGTATGACTCATCAGATTATCCCCATGGGCACCACCGAGTATGCACAAGATGATAATATGCATCCAATATAGTGCGCCACAAGCCCAAGGTAATGGAAAGATGCCCCGACTCGACGACCAGATCCGCAAGTTCATCGGCATGGAGACCGAGCTCCAGCTCACCTGTGATGTCGTGGAGCGTGGCGCCGTGCGCCGCTACGCCCAGGCGATCATGGACATCGATCCGATCTACATGGACCCGCCCGCCGGCAGCCGTTATGCCAGGCCGGTGGCACCCCCGCTTTTCCCCAACGCGATGCTGCGGCTGCCTTATGGCGAACGCGACCTGGTGACCGAACGCGCGGCCGATCCGCACTTCGACGGCGCCGTGGGCTCGTCAACCATGGGCCTGCCCCCTCTGCCCCTGGTGGGCAGCCCGCTGCTCAACGGCGGCACCGAGGTCGAGATGTGTCGCTTCGCCGAACATGGCGAGCAGGTGTGGCTGCAATCGCGTTACCTCGACATCTACGAGCGCGAGTCGTCCAAGGGCGTGATGCTGATGGTGGTGATCGAGACCGACTTCCTCGACCGGGATCGCAAGCTGATCATGCGTTTTCGCAAGACGCAGATCCGCCGCTAGCCATGGACAAGACCGCGATGAAGCAGAACTACTTCGAGGACGTGGCCGAAGGCCAGGAAATCCCGCCGCTGCGCAAGGGGCCATTGACCACGGTGCACCTGATGCGCTGGTCGGCCACGATGGAGAACTGGCACAAGATCCACTACGACCAGCAGTTCACCGTGGATCACGACAAGCTGCCGGGGCTGCTGGTGAACGGCTCCTTCAAGCAGCAGTTCGTGATGCAGTACCTGAAGGATTTCGCCGGCCTCGAAGGCTGGGCGTGGAAGGCGAAGTTCCAGTTCCGCGCCATGGATGTGGTCGGCACCACGCTGGATGTCTGGGCGCGCGTGAAGCGCAGGATCCCCGCCGAAGGCTTCGGCCTCGTCGAGGTGGATCTCGGCATCCGCAACTTCGAAGGGCGCGAATCGACGCCGGGCATGGGCCTCATCGCCCTGCCCCTTCGCGGCGGCCCGAAGATCGCCTACCCGTTTGTTCCGCCTTCCACGGACCCGTGGAAAGGCACCAGGGAATAAAGACCCCGAAAGGAGACCGCCATGGCCGACTGGCCGAAGTCGATCCATATCCACGAAGAAGGCCCGCGCGAGGGCTTCCAGTTCGAGAAGGGCCAGATCTCCACCGATTCGAAGGTGGAGCTGATCGATGCGTTGTCGCAGACCGGGCTGCAGGAGATTCAAGTGGTCTCCTTCGTCAACCCGAAACGTGTCCCCGGCATGGCGGATGCGGATCAAGTGGTCGAGAAGTTCACCAGGAAGCCCGGCGTGAAGTATTCCGGACTCTGGCTGAACGAGCAGGGCCTGCAGCGCGCCATCGCCACCAACAAGATCGACGTGAAGGGCAGGATGGTGCTGTGCGCCTCGGAACCCTTCCTCAACCGCAACCAGAACTCGTCGCTGGAGCAGATGGTCCAGGGCGTGCGCAACATGATCGGCGTCTACAAGCAGAA
>JBBQBW010000266.1:0-4780 GCA_038318025.1 Burkholderiales bacterium
CGTTCCGCGACGACGTGGTGGCGGTGATGCAGGAGCTCGTCAACCGCAACCAGGTGGCCAAGGTCGACACCTGGACCCAGCGCCTGGTGACGCTCTCGGACAAGGCGCCCGGCAAGCCCGTGGTGGTGGGCATCTGGGACAGCGGCACCGACGTGAAGCTGTTCCAGCCCGCCTCGATTCCCGGCATCGCGTTCAACGACAAGGCGCTGCCGACGCCGGAGCTGGTGCGCAACATGGGTGAAGCGCAGGCGCGCCTGCCGGAGCTCAAGCAATACGTGAAGGGCTCGATGGACCTGAGGGCCGCCATCGACTCCCCCGACGCCCAGGCGCTGAAGAAGCGCATTTCCACCCTGAAGCAGGACGAAGTGAAGCAGTTCTCCGAAGACATGTCGGCGATGGGCATGTGGGTGCACGGCACGCACGTGGCCGGCATCGCGGTGGAGGGCAACCCGTTCGCCCGCGTGACCGCCGTCGCGATGCACTGGCCGCACTCGATCGTGCCGCCGATCCCGGACGAGGCGTACGTCGAGCGCGGTGCCGCCGCCTACAAGGCGGCGGTCGAGCACTTCAAGAAGACCGGCGCGCGCGTGGTGAACATGAGCTGGCGTTACGGCCCCTCGGTGTACGAAGGGATGCTCGCGTACCACAACATCGGCAAGACGCCGGAGGAGCGCCGCCAGCGCGCCAACGCGCTCTTCGAGGTGGAGAAGCGCGCGCTCGAGGACGCGATCCGCGGCGCGCCGGAGATCCTCTTCGTCGCCGGCTCCGGCAACGAGGACAACTCCGCCGACTTCTCGCAATACATCCCGGCGGGCTTCGTGCTGCCCAACCTCATCACCGCCGGCGCCGTCGACATGTCGGGCACCGAGACCGGCTTCTCGACCTTCGGCAAGACCGTGGTGGTCCACGCCAACGGCTACGAGGTCTCGAGCTTCATCCCCGGCGGCGAGAGGATGAAGCTCTCCGGCACCTCCATGGCTTCCCCCCAGGTGGCCAACCTCGCGGCGAAGCTGTTCGCGATGAAGCCCGAGCTCACGGTGGCGCAGGCGAAGCAACTGATTCTCGCCGGAGCGGAGAAGAACGGGCGGGTGAACCTCATCAACCCGAAGAAGACGCTCGAGCTGGCCGGCATCAAGGTTTGATCCGGGGCGTTGACCCCGCCATTCCGGGGTCAACGCGACCACTCTTCCGGATGTCCTACAAAGCCCTGTTTTTACAGGGATTTTAATTGTATCCGGGTGTAAATAAAGGGCCCCTTGTGCACCGAAGCGGGGGCGGGTCCGTTATCGTCATTGCAAGTACTCACGCAAGGAGACGACCCAAATGAACACCCTCAAGAACCCGCTTTCGAAAATCGCCACCCTCGGCGCTGCCACCATCGCGGTCGTCGGCCTCACCGCTGGCCAGGCGAAAGCCGCGGACCCGTTCCTGGGCGCGCTAATCGGCGGGGGCATCGGCGCCGCCATCGGCGACCAGTCGCACCACCGCAACGGCGCGGCCGTGGGCGGCGTGCTGGGCGCCATCGTCGGCTCCAGCATCGCGGCCGATTCCGGCCGCTACTACGCGGGCGACCGCTACTACGGAGGCGACCGCTACTACGGCGGGTCCCCGTATTACGGCGAGCGGGTGTACTACGCGCCGCGCTACGCGGCCCCCGCCCCGGTGTACGGCTACTACTCGCCGGCGCCGGTATACGGCAGCACCATCATCTACTCCTCGGGTTCGCGCTACTACGATCGCGGCCACTACCGCAACCATTATCGCGACGACCGCCGCCATCATCGCGGCGACCGCCACCATTATCGCGACGACCACCGCTCCTGGCGCTAGCCGCCTCGCGGCACGCAGCAGGCAAAGCCCCGCACCGCGGGGCTTTTTCTTGGGTCACGGCACGTGACACGCCGGTGACGAATCTCCCAAGTTTCGCGGTGAATGTTCTGCGAAATTCCTGCCCTCGCTACCGTCGCCCTCCGCCGGCTGCGCCACGCCCGGCCCCACGAGCAACACCGTCGCCGTGTCGGGCAAGGCTTCCTTCTGCGCCGCCGACCGTCTCGCCACCGTGGGCGAAGCGCTGGTGTGCAACTGGCACGCGAGCGCCAGGCAAGCGTGCGCCAACACCGCCACGCGCTCGATGCCGTGTCGCCTCCGTCCCGGACAAGGGCGGCATGTGCACCACCGGCGAGCGGCCTGGTGTACGTCACGACGAAGTAACCTTCGCCACCACCGCGCGCACATCCTCGAGCGCCGCGGCGCCGCTGATCCCCAGGGCCGCGGTGATCGGCGCGCCGTCGCGGCGCACCGCGAAGAACGGCACCGACTCGAGCCCCAGGCTCGCGGCGCGCGATTCGTCCCCCACCACGCGGGGCGTGTAGCGCGAGCTCGCCAGCGCCGCGGCCAGCGCCGCGCCATCGAGCCCCACCGAACGCGCCACGGCCTGCAGCACGTTACCGTCGGCGATGTCGCGCCGCTCCTCGTGGCGCGCGCGAAAAAGCGCCGCATGCATGGCGTCGAAGCGATCGTGGTCCCGCGCGAACTCCACCGCTTCGAAGGCGGCGCAGGTGGCGCCGGCCTCGAGCTCGAAGGCGTGCCACTCGACATCGAGTGCATCGCCCATCTCGCGCCGCAGCGCCTCGACCACCGCCAGCACGCGATGGCAATGGGGGCAGGCGTAGTCGCTCCAGATGTCGATGCGGATGCGCGGCGTGCCCATGGCCGCGATTATCGCGGGAACCTTCGGCGGCGGCCAACGCAATGGGGATAACGAGTTGCCCGTCACCCACAGGAGAACCCGATGCATGCCCTCGCTCGCCTCGCCGCCACCCTCCTCGCCGCCCCGCTCGTCTACGTGACCAAGAAGTAGGCGCCGCAAGCGACGGCGCCACGCCCGTTGCCGGGCGTGGCGCCGAAGGATGCCTCGCGAAGGGCGCTCAGCCCGCCTTCACCTCGATGCGCCGCGGCCGGGCCTGCTCGGTCCTGGGCAGGCGCAGCTGGAGCACGCCGTCGCGCAACGTCGCCTCGATGCGGCTCGCGTCGAGGTCGCGCCCGAGCACGAAGCTGCGGCGATAGTGCGCGGCGCGGATCTCGCTGTAGAGGCCCTGCAGGCCCGCCGCCTCGCCGAGAGACACGCGGCCCTCGACGATGAGGGTCTCGCCGTCCACGTCGATCGAGAGGTTCTCCTTCGCCACGCCCGGCAGGTCCGCGCGCAGCACGATGCCTTCGGCGTCTTCGAAGATGTCCACGGGCGGCACCAGCGGGGTGGCGCTCGCGGGGGTGGCGCGGGTGTCGCGCTTCAGTTCCTGGGTGTCCATGTTCATCGCTTCTCTCCGTATTCGTTAAGTCACTGCACCGCGATGCGCTTGGGCTTGGCCGCGGCGCGACGGGGAATCGAGATGCGCAGCACGCCGTCGCGGTAGGTCGCCTCGACGCGGCTCGCCTCGGCATCCTCCGGCAGGCTCAGCACGCGCTTGAAGGCGCCGGCGAAACGCTCCTGGGCGTAGACGCTGACCTTGCCCTCGTCGCCGGGGAGGTCGGCCGCGCGCTCCCCGGAAAGGGTGAGCACGCCGTTGTCGACGTCCACGGCGATCTTCGCCGGGTCGAGGCCCGGGGCGAAGGCGTGGATCTCGATCGCGCCCTCGGTCGTGCCGACGTTGAGCGCCGGGAAGGCGCCGCGGCCCGAGGCCCGGATGCTGGACGGCGCGCCGCGCAGGCCCAGGAGTTGCTCCACCTGGCGCTGGAGCCCGTCGAAGTCGGCGAACAGGTCGCCGGGGAATCTCGTCAGGGAGGGATACATGGTCGGTTCTCCTAAGTCGGTCGGTGATCGGGGCCGGGTTCCTGCCCCCTGCACGATAATTAGGGTCCGCCCGGGGCTCCTTCAAGCCCCCCAGCGACGAAATTCGCGCATCCATCCGTAATCGGGCGGACGCATCCAGGTTTTCGCTGTCACATGCAATGCCGGCAAGAAGGGGAATGAGATGGGGTGGAGGAAAATGGCGGGCTGGTCCGCCGCAATCGTCGTGGGGCTCGTGGCCGCGGGTGCCGTCGCGTTCCATGCGCTGGTCGATTCCGAGACCCTGGCCCGCCATGCGCGCGAGCGCACCAAGGCCTCCTGGGGCCGGGACCTGCAAGTGGGCGGCATGTCGGTGAGCCTGCTGCCGCGCCCCTCCCTCCACGCCACCCAGGTCTCCCTTTCCAATGCGCCCTGGGCGAAGGAGCCGCACTTCCTCCGCGCCGAAACGCTGCGCGCGGACTTCGATCTGCTGCCGCTCCTCGCCGGGAAAGTGGAAGTGCGGGGCCTCACCTTCGAGAACGCGGTCCTCAACCTCGAAGCCGGTCCCGAGGGCACCAACTTCCCGCGCCGGGAGCAGGCGCAGCCCGCCACCGCCGGCAACGCGCCGTTCCCCAGCCTCAGTTCGATCCGCATCCGCAACGCGACGGTTTCGAGCCGCTCGCCCGAGGGCAAGGCGGCCGTGTGGGCGATCGAGAGCGCCGACCTCACCAGCGACGGGGGACTGAAGAACATCGACATCGCGGCGCGCCTCGGGCGCAACCGCCAGGCTTTCGACGTGAAGGCGCACCTCGCCGACGCCTCCCGCTGGGGCACCGCGGGGGCGGTGAGCGAGGGCACCGTCGAGATCAAGGGCACCCAGACCGAGCTGCACCTCGAGGGCCGGCTGCCGCTGCAGCGCGGCTTCGACGGCCACCAGTTGAAGGGCACCCTCAAGGCCGCGAGCCTGGCCGAGGCGTTCGCGTTCATGGGCATCGCGCGCAGGGCTTCGGCGCC
>JBBQBW010000267.1:0-4752 GCA_038318025.1 Burkholderiales bacterium
CGGCCGGTTGATTCCCTCGATCACCGGAACATCCCAGTACGTCCCCGAGAGCCGACCGATCACGCCCCCCAGCGCACCCCAGTCGTTCAGCGACTCCGGCGTGTAGCGGGTGCGCACGTGCAGCGTCGCGCGCCGTTGTGCATCGAGGTGATAACCGTAGCGGGGCGTCCGAGCCGTCAGCCCCGCCGACAGCGCCGACGGCCCGCCCTCGAAATTGGAGCGCGCCCCGCAGACCGAGTTGCTGTAGATCACGACCCCGGTATCGCCCATCGCCACGTGCTCGCCGCGCGTGGGCGCCTGGATCGTCTGGTAGTTGATGCAGGTGTCGGTCATGGAGACGCCGAGCTTCACGAACGCCTCCACCGCGCGCCGCTCGAGGTCCACCATCCAGTCGGCCTGGCCCAGCTGCTTCGACTTGGTGAAGTCGGTGCCGCGCGGGTCGGTGATGGTGGGGATGCGCACCGTGCGCTGGCCCTTCTTCTCGGCGGCGAGCATCTCCAGCCACTCCACGTTGTGCACGCCCAGGCTCTCGGTGTCGGCCATGATGTGCGCCTGGGTCACGGGCACGAAGTCCTTCGCGCCGAAGAAGTCCCCCACCTTCACCTGGTGCTCGATGGCGATCTTCGGCACCGGGCCCATCTCGCCCGCAAGCATCGCCTTCTCTTCGCTGTTGAGTCTCATTGCCGATGTCCTCAGTCAGCCTTTGCGCCGGAGTCGCGCACCGCCTTCTGCCAGCGCTCGACCTCCTGCCTCTGGAATTCCGCCAGCGCTACGCCGTCGGTGTTCGTCTGCACGCCGATGGCGGCGAGGGAATCGCGGAACGCGTCGGACTTGGCGACGCGCTCGATCTCCGTGCGCAGCCGAGCCGCCACGTCCGGCGGCAGGTTGGCCGGGCCGAACACCGCCCACCACGCGCGCGACTCGACACCGCGCACGCCCGCCTCGGCGAAGGTGGGCACGTCGGGGAGTGCGGCCGAGCGCGCCGCGCCGCTGATCGCCAGCGCCTTCAGCCTGCCGCTGCGGATGTGCGGGATCACCGATTGCAGCGGGTCGAACATCGACGGCACCTGGTTGCCGAGGAGGTCGGTGATGGCCGGGGCGCTGCCCTTGTAGGGCACGTGCTGCAGCTTCACCTGGGCGGCGGTGGCGAACATCTCACCGGTGAGGTGGCCGGGCGTGCCGGCGCCGGCGGAGCCGAACGACACCTTGCCGGCGCCACCCCTGGCGGCGGCCACGTACTCGGCGGCGGTCTTCATCTCGGAGAGCGGGTTCACCACGAGTGCTACGGGCGAGCTCGCCACCAGCGCCACGGGCGTGAAGTCGCGCACCGGGTCGTGGGGCAGCGCCTTGTACAGCGCGCCGTTGATCGCGTTGGTGCCCACGGTGCCCATCAGCAGCGTGTAGCCATCGGCCGGCGACTTGGCGACCAGGTCCGCGCCGATGGAGCCGCCGGCGCCGCCGCGGTTCTCCACGATGACGGTTTGCTTCAGCGCCGTGCCGAGCGCCTGGGCGAGGGGACGGGCCACGATGTCGGTGGGACCGCCGGGCGGGAACGGGACGATCAGCTTGATCGGCTTGTCGGGGTACTGGGCCAGCGCGGGCAGGGCGGCGGCCGTGAGGGCAGCGGCGAGGGCAGCGCGTATGCGCTGGCGAAGGGTGATCGTCATGGAGTGTTCCTCGGGTGGGTCAATCGACTTTGGCGCCGGAAGCTTTCACGAGCTCGCCGTATTTCCTGCCCTCCTTTTGCAAGAACGACGGCATCCGGCGTGCCCTTCGGCGCGAAGATGCCCTGCCAGTTCTCGAAGTCGATGCGCGCTACTGCGGTATGTCGGCGAGCGTCCCGCTGCACATGTCGTGGCCCAGGTACGCCCACCCCGCCTGCAGCAGGGCGCGGGCGATGTCGTCGCCGTTGGGGCCACCTTGCACGCTGCCCGCCGGCACCCACCGGTAAGCCTCGTCGCGGGTGTTGGCCGCGGGACGGCGGAACGCGTAGATCGTGCGGCTGCTGTCGGGGCAAAGGAAACGCGCGTTGCTCGAGAGCAGCGGTAATCCCACCTGGAAGGCGATGCCTTCGTAGCGGTACACCGGCCGCCCGGCCGGGGTGATGGAGTCCTGGGTCTTCAGCACATCGCACGCTCCCAGCCGCGCCTCGTAGAAGTGGCTTCTTGGTCCGGCCCCCGGGTCGCCGACGAAACGGCACACGAAGTGCTGGCCGGTGGCGAGGAAGGTGACCCCGGTGCGCTGCCAGGCGCCGATGCCGTCGAGGATCGCCATCTCGGCCTCGTTCGCCGTGAGGAAGTACCGGTCGGTGGACTGCGCGTAAAACTCGACCACGCGCGTGCCGGTGCCCGGACCCTGCGCCGTCGGCGCCCGGGCGTTCCCCGTCAGCGCGACCGTTTTGGTCTCGAAGGGAATGGCATCGGCGCGATAGGACCACTTGATCGCGAAGCGGCCGGGCGACTGGCCGTCGATGGACGGCGCGAACGTGACGCCCACCTCGCAAGACGCGCCAGGCTCGAGTGTTTCCCCGCAGCGCCGCGTGACGCCGTAGTCCGCGTTGTTGACGTCGAACGCGCCGAAATAGATGACCTCGCGGCTTGCGTTGCGGATCACCACCGGAATTTCGTCGCTGCGCTCGCCGAATCGATAGGTCCCGAACGGCAGCGTGGTCATGCAGCTCGGCACCGTCGATCCCAGCTGCAGCTCGTTGCCGCACACCGCGGTGCCGCCGCCGATGGAGATCCTTCCGACCAGCGGGGTCGAATCATAGAAGGGAGGCACTCCCCCCATGGGGAAGAACCGGACCCGCACCTCGACGCTCGAGGCTCTCGCGAACTGGCCCAGGCCGACGGTGGCCGTGAACGGCGTGGGAACCGGCGGGCCCACATACTTCGGTGACCAGTGGTAGAAGACGTCGACTTCCGCGATGAAGTCGTAGTCCTCTCCGGACGCCGCGGGGCGCAGCTCCCAGAGGGCGGCGTCGGTGACCCAGAAGTCCTCGCGGTCGAAGGTGCCGGCGAACTGCAGGGTGACGTAATCGCCGACCCGCGGTTGCGACGGATGCGTGTCCACGGTGACCGTGGCCGCTGTCGCGCTCGATGCGCCGAAGATGGCGCAGCACGCGAAGATGAAGCAGGCGAGGCGGCGCAACCGGCCGGCTCCGTGGGTCGTTCTCATCGGTTCTCCCTGAAATCGTCCCCTGTAGGCGGGGATACGGCCTCTATCCTATGCCGCGGCAACCATTCGGGGAAGCGGCCCCCCTGGGGGAGGGCCGGGCATCGGACTCGGCTATTCGAGCGCCCACACGGCGTAGCCGCCCGACTTCTCGTCGCGCTCCAGGTCCACCAGCCCGCGGTCGCGCGCTTCCTCGAGCAACTGGTTGAACGAGCGGAAGCCGTAGTAGCCCTCGTTGAAGCCGGGTTTGCGGCGCTTGAGCGCCTGCTTGACCATCGAGCCCCAGATCGTGTCGTCCTCGCTGCGCTCGTCGCTTAGCGCAACGACGGTCTCGTAGATGAGGTCGATGGCTTCCTGCACCTTCGCCTCGTCGCGCTCGCTCGGCGCTCGATTGTCCGCGCGCCCCCCACGGCGGCCGCGGCTCAGCTCGGCCTCACCTGCCTTGGGCGGCGCCGCTTCGGCTCCTCCTGCCCTGGGAGAAGGCGGGGGGAGGTTCGCCTTTCGCTGCGCCGGGGGCTTCTGCCGCCGCTGCTCGCGCACCAGGTCGTCGTAGTAGATGAACTCGTCGCAGTTGGCGATGAGCAGGTCCGAGGTGCTCTTCTTCACCCCCACGCCGATCACCATCTTCGCGTTCTCGCGCAGCTTGCTCACCAGCGGCGAGAAGTCCGAGTCGCCGCTCACGATCACGAAGGTGTCGACGTGGGTCTTGGTGTAGCAGAGGTCGAGCGCGTCCACCACCATGCGGATGTCGGCCGAGTTCTTGCCCGACTGGCGCATGTGGGGGATCTCGATCAGCTCGAAGGACGCGCCGTGCATCTCCTTCTTGAACTCCTTGTAGCGCTCCCAGTCGCAGTACGCCTTCTTCACGACAATGCTGCCCTTCAGCAGCAGGCGCTCGAGCACCTTCTCGATGTCGAACTTGTCGTACTTGGCTTCGCGCACGCCGAGGGCGACGTTCTCGAAGTCGCAGAAGACGGCCATGTTGCGGGTGTCGGGGGGCATGGGGGGCTCGGGAAGGGAAAGTCGCCCATTTTGCGCTACCTGCGCGCCCCGCTATGCGGGATTCAGGCCTTTGCGTTCATTGCCCGCAGCCGCTCGGCCATCACCTTCATGATGTCGAGGGCAAAGTGCGGCCGGGTTTGCACCAGGAAGAGGAAGCGCTTTTCCGGGAGCACCGCCAGCTTGCACGCGGTCTTCGCGGTGGCGGTGGCCGCGCGCGGCGCCTGGTCGATCAGCGCCATCTCGCCGAAGGGGTCGCCCCGCCCCAGCATCTCGACGACAGTGCCGCCGAGGGTGAGCTCGACCTCGCCCTCCAGCACCACGTACATCTCCGCGCCCATGTCGTACTCGCGGAAGATCGTCTCCCCCGCCGCGACTTCGCGCGGATCGCCATCGAGTCCCGAAACGTCCAGGTGGATCTGCATGTGTTTGTTCCTCCCGGTCGCATCATAGCCCCGTGTTTCAGCGGCGGCGCTTCCCCGGCGCCGCCCTGCGTGCCGGCTGCTGCGCCTCGGCGATCTCCTGGCCGCTGCGCCCCTCGAGCTTGGGCTGGAGGTTGTCGTTGATCCACTTCGCGTC
>JBBQBW010000268.1:0-4747 GCA_038318025.1 Burkholderiales bacterium
CCCATGGGCGCCGTGCACCTCGACCACGTCGAAGCCGGCGGCCAGCGCGTGGCGCGCCCCCTGGCGGAAGTCCTCGATCGTCGCCTCGATCTCGGCGAGCGTCATGGCGCGCGGCGCGGGGTAGTGCCCGAATGCGATGGCGCTGGGACCGAGGGTGGTCCAGGCGCCTTCGGCCTCTCCCAGGGGCTTCCCGCCGAGCCAGGGCTTGTTGCACGAGGCCTTGCGTCCGGCGTGGGCGATCTGCATCGCCGGCACCGAGCCCTGGGCGCGGATGAAATCGGCGATCGGCTTCCATGCGTGGGCGTGGGCCTCGGACCAGATGCCCGCGTCCCACGGCGTGATCCGGCCCACGGGAGTGACTCCGCTCGCCTCGACGCACACCAGCCCCGCGCCGCCCACCGCGCGGCTGCCGAGGTGCACCAGGTGCCAGGGGTTGGGCATGCCGTCCTCGCTCGAGTACTGGCACATCGGGGAGACGAAGACGCGGTTGGGAATGGTGACGCAGCGGAGCGTGAGCGGCGAGAAGAGGCGCGACATGGGATGCACGGCGGAAGGGGAATCGGCATAGTACGCAATCGGGTCGTTACTTCGAGTCGCCTGCCGTTGCAATCCGTCCTTTCCATCCGCGCCGGGCCCCGCGCGCTCGCCAGGATCCGCGCCCATGGCCTCGACGCCGCCGACGTGGGCATCGTGCCAGGTGCGGCCGGCGGGCCGAAGGGCCTCGGCATCGCGGGGCTCGACCGGGCGATCTTCGGCGAGTGGCTGCCGTCGGCGCCGCGCGTTCGCCACCTGGTCGGGGCGTCGATCGGCGCCTGGCGCTTTGCCGCCGCGGCGCGCAATGATCCGATGCAGGCGCTCGACGAGTTCTCGCGCGCCTATACCGAGCAATGTTATCCGCGCCGGCCCACGCGCCGCTTCGTCTCGCAATGCGCGCGCGAGATGCTGGTGGGACTTTTCCGCGGGCGCGAGGCGGAGATCCTCGCGAGTCCCGGCTATCGGCTCCACATCCTCACCGTCCGGGGGCGCTGGCCGCTCACGCGCGATTCGGCGTTGGGCACGTCCTTCGGCTTTGGCATGGCGGCCATGGCCAACGCCATCGGCCGCCGCCACCTGGCGCGCTTCATCGACCGCATCGTGTTCCACGACCCGCGCGATCCGCCGCCCTTCATGACCGTGGGTGGGCTCGCCGCTCCCGGCGCCGCGCCTCCGGTGCGTTTCGATGCCTTCCACACGCAGGCGGTAACCCTCGACGCGGAGAACCTGGGCGACGCGCTGCTTGCCTCGGCCTCGATCCCAATGGTGCTGGAAGGGGTGCCCAACATCGCGCGCGCGCCGGCGGGCGTCTACTGGGACGGCGGCATCATCGACTACCACCTGCACCTGCCGTACCACCAGTCTTCCGACCTGGTGCTCTATCCGCACTTCACCGATCGCATCGTGCCCGGCTGGCTCGACAAGTCCATGCCGTGGCGCGTGGCGCGCGGCGAGTGGCTGGACAACGTGGTGCTGGTTTCGCCCTCGCGCGAATACCTGGCGTCGTTGCCTCACGGCAAGCTGCCGGACCGCAACGACTTCAAGCGCTTCCTCGGCGATGACGCCGCCCGGATCGGCAATTGGCGGCGCGCGATCGCCGAGAGCGACCGATTGGGCGAGGCATTCCTGGAATTCGCGCGTCGCCCCGATCCGGGCCAGGTCCGTCCTCTCTAGGGACGCCCTGATCCATACCGCGGACGCCTGGGCCTCTCCGAGTTCATGGAGGTGACGCCCGCGATCGCCGAGTTGATCCGCCATCGCGCCGCGGCGCCGAAGCTTCGCGTCCAGGCGATGGTGGAGGGCACGCGCACCTTGAAGCAGGATGGAATCCTCAAGGTGATCGCCGGCGCCACGACGATGGCGCAGGTGCGCGCAGCCGCGGCGGCCTGAATCGGCGCGACGCCTGCGCTCTCAGGTTACCGTCGCGCCCATTTTTCGCGCTCCCGCAGCAGCACGGCGGCTGTAGCCTCGGGTGTCGCGCCCACGGGATCGATCCACTGCCGGTCCCATAACGTGGCCTTCATGGTGGGATCGCGAATGATGCGCACCAGCTCCGCGTTGAGCCGGGCGATCGCGGCGGGGGGCGTGCGCGACGGCGCCATCACGGCCATCCATACTTCGGCCTCGAAGCCCGGATAACCCGATTCGCCGACGGTGGGAATGTCCGGCACCAGCGGCGAGCGCCGTGCCGAAGTCTGGGCGAGCACGCGCAGCTTGCCCGCCTCGACGTGGGGTATCAGCGCCGTGGGATTGAGCGACAGCAGCTGCACGTCCCCGGCGAGTAACGCCGTCACCGCGGGCGCGCCCCCGTTATACGGAATGTGGACGGTGTCGATGCCCGCCGCGCGGTTGAGTAGTTCCATCGACAGTTGCGAAACGCTGCCCTTGCCGACGCTCGAGAAGTTGAGCTTGCCCGGCTCGCGTTTCGCCAGCGCCACCAGCTCCGCAAGGCTTGTCGCGCCGAGCGCGGGCCGCACTGCGATGAGGTTGGGCGACGTGCCGACGAGCGTCACCGCGGCAAGGTCCCGTTGCGGGTCGTAGGGGAGGTCCTTCTCCAGCGCCGGGCTCACCGCGAGCGGGCCGTTGGTGCCCATCAGGAGCGTGAGGCCATCGGGCGCGCTGCGGGCCACCAGCTCGGCGGCGATATTACCGCCCGCGCCGGGGCGATTCTCCACCACCACGGGTTGCCCGAGGGCGCGCGACAGCGGCTCGGCGAGCGCTCGCGCCACGACATCGGGTTGTCCCCCGGGGGCGAACGGCACCACAATCTTCACCGCGCGCGCCGGCGACCAATCGGCGTGCGCGGCGGCGGCGACCAGCAGGGCCGCGGCGAGGAAGCTCGGCCTCACCATGCTCAGTAGTTCAGCACCGGTGCCAACCAACGCTCCGCCTGCGCGAGGTCCATGCCCTTGCGATGCGCGTAATCCGCCACCTGGTCGCGCTCCACCTTGCCGATGGCGAAGTAGCGCGATTCGGGATGCGAGAGATAGAACCCGGCGACCGCCGCGGTGGGCAGCATCGCGAACGACTCGGTGATGCTCATCGCGGCGTTGCGCTCCGCATCGAGGAGGCGAAAGAGTTCACCCTTCTCGGTGTGGTCGGGGCACGCGGGATAGCCGGGGGTGGGGCGGATGCCCTGGTACTTCTCGGCGATGAGCTCCTCGTTGGAGAGCGCCTCGTCCGTGGCGTAACCCCAGTACTCGGTGCGCACGCGGTGGTGCAGGTGCTCGGCGAAGGCTTCGGCGAGGCGGTCGGCGATCGCCTTCAACATGATGGCGCCGTAGTCGTCGTTCTTCGCCCCGAACTCCGCCAGCTTCGTTTCGATGCCGAGGCCCGCGGTCACCGCGAAGGCGCCCACGTAGTCGGCGATGCCCGAATCCTTCGGCGCCACGAAATCCGCGAGGCACTGGTTGGGATTTCCCGCCGGCTTCTGGTTCTGCTGGCGCAGGTTGTGCCAGGTGGCGATGACGCGGTCGCGCTTGTCGTCCGCATAGACCTCGATGTCGTCACCGATCGAATTCGCTGTCCAGAGGCCGAAGGCGCCGCTCGCGGTGAGCCAGCGCCCTTTCACGATCCGGTCGAGCATCGCGCGGCCCTCGGCGAACACGTTGCGCGCCGCTTCACCCACCACCGAGTCCTGCAGGATGTCGGGGTAGCGGCCGGCGAGGTCCCAGGTCTGGAAGAACGGGGCCCAGTCGATGGCGGCCACGAGTTTCTCCAGCGGATAGTTCTTCAGCGCCGTGACGCCGAGCTGCCGCGGCCGGGGCGGCGCGTAGCCGCTCCAGTCGATCGCCACCGCGTTGGCGCGCGCGGCGGCGAGCGGCACGCTCTTCTGCCCGGTCTTGCGCGCGTGGGCCTCGCGGACCTTCACGTAGTCCTCGCGAACCTCGCGCATGTACTTCTCGCGCCCCTCGACGGAGGAGAGGCTCGAGGCCACGCCCACGGCCCGCGACGCATCGGGCACCCACACGGTGGGGCCGGAGTAGTTGGGTTCGATCTTCACCGCGGTGTGCGTGCGGGAAGTGGTGGCGCCGCCGATCAGCAGCGGCACGGTGAAGCCGAGGCGCTCCATTTCCTTCGCCACGTGGGCCATCTCCTCCAGCGACGGCGTGATCAGGCCCGAGAGGCCCACGAAGTCGGCGTTCTCCTTCCTCGCCGTCTCGAGGATCCTTTCGGCCGACACCATCACGCCCAGGTCCACCACGTCGAAGTTGTTGCACTGGAGCACCACGCCCACGATGTTCTTGCCGATGTCGTGGACGTCGCCCTTCACGGTGGCCATCACCACCTTGCCCTTGGCCTTGGCGTCGGCGCTGCCCATGCGGCGCTTCTCCTCCTCGATGAAGGGGATCAGGTGCGCGACCGCCTGCTTCATCACGCGCGCCGACTTGACCACCTGGGGCAGGAACATCTTGCCGGAGCCGAACAGGTCGCCCACCACGTTCATGCCGTCCATCAGCGGGCCCTCGATCACGTGCAGCGGGCGCTCATAGAGCAGCCGCGCCTCTTCCGTATCGGCGACGATGAATTCGGTGATGCCTTTAACCAGCGCATGGGAGAGGCGCTCCTGGGGCGTGCCGCGCCTCCAGGCGAGCTCCTCGACGGCGTCCTTCTTCTGCGCCTTGTAGGTCTCGGCGAAATCCACCAGCCGCTCGGTGGCGTCGGGGCGGCGATTGAAGATCACGTCCTCGACGCGCTCCAGCAGCTCCGGGGG
>JBBQBW010000269.1:0-4737 GCA_038318025.1 Burkholderiales bacterium
GGGGAGAGGGTCCCGTATCCCCCTCTCCCTTGGGAGAGGGGTGGAGAGAGGGTCCCGTATCTCCCTCTGCCTTGGGAGAGGGGTGGGGAGAGGGTCCCGTATCTCCCTCTGCCGTGGGAGAGGGGTGGGGAGAGGGTCCCGCCAGCTTTCGGGCGGCATCCGCGAACACGTCGCCCCGGTGCCCGTAGTTACGGAACATGTCGAGGCTGGCGCACGCCGGCGAGAGCAGCACCGCATCGCCCTCGCGCGCGAGGGCGAAGGCCGATTCGACCGCCGCCTCCAGCGTCGACTCGCGCGAGATCGGCACGCCGGTCGCGGCGAGCGCGGTCTCGATCGCCGCGGCGTCGCGCCCGATCAGCACCACGGCGCGCGCGCGCGCCGCGACGGCGGGCGCCAGCGGCGAAAAGTCCTGGCCCTTGCCGTCGCCGCCGGCGATCAGCACCACGGGCGAATCGAAGCCCTCGAGGGCCGCCACGCTGGCGCCCACGTTGGTGCCCTTGGAATCGTCGTAGAAGCGCACGCCGCGGGATTCGGCCACCCGCTGCACGCGGTGCGCAAGGCCGGGGAATTCGGCAAGCGCCCGGGCGAGGGGCGCCTCGTCGAGCCCGGCGGCGACGGCGAGCGCATGGGCGGCGAGCCCGTTTGCGGCGTTGTGCAGGCCCTGCATCGCCATCGCGCGGCGCTCGATGATGGTGCGGCGGCCGTGCACCAGGCGCCCGCGCAGGGCGTCCAGGCCCCACGCGTCGTCGGAGCCCATCACGCCGAGGCCGAAGGTGACGGTGGGCCCTTCGGCCATCCCCATGCTCCACGGGTCGTCGCGATTCAGCACCCGCGTGCCGCAGTGGCGGAAGATGCGCGCCTTGGCGGCGGCGTAGTCCTGCATCGAATCGTAGCGGTCGAGGTGGTCCTGGGAGAGGTTGAGCATCGTGGCCGCCGCGAAGGCGAGCGACGAGGTGGTCTCGAGCTGGTAGCTCGAGAGCTCGATCGCGTAGAACTCGGCGTAGCCGTTCGCCGCGCCTTGGTCGAGCACGTCGAGCACCGGCAGGCCGATGTTTCCGGCGGCGACCGAGCGCCTCCCGGCGGCGGTCCCCATCGCCGCGGCGAGCGCGGTGACGGTGGACTTGCCGTTGGTTCCGGTCACGCCGACCACCTCGATGCCGCGGTCGACGGCGGCACGCAATAGCGGCTCGCGGAGCGCAACGCCCGGACTCGCAACGACCGTGTCCACGCCCGCCACGAGCGCTTCATCGAAGGGTCCGAGGGCAATCCCAACCTCGGGGTGCGCCGCGCGCACCGCCCCCAGTCCCGGCGGGGCAAGTCGCGAGTCGGCCGCGAGGACGCGGGCGCCGCGCTTCGCGAGCCAGCGAATCGCGGAAAGACCCGTGTCGCCGAGGCCGAGGACGAGCACTTTGCGATTTTCCCAGTCATTGCTCACTCTCCTTCTCGCGGATAGAGCGGGAACACGGATAAACACGGATCGCGACGGATGGACACGGATGACTCCGAAGGACGTGAAGGGGCGAGCGCAACCCAGGAGCAAGCGCCGACATCCCCACACAACCTGGCTTCATCAGTATTCATCCGTCGCGATCCATGTTCGTCCCGACATCCCCACACACCCTGCTTTATCCGTGTTCATCCGTCGCGATCCGTGTTCATCCGTGTCCCCGCCTTACCGCAGCTTCAGCGTCGAAAGACCGAACAACACCAGCATCATCGTGATGATCCAGAAGCGGACCACGACCTGGTTCTCCTTCCAGCCCTTCAATTCGTAGTGGTGGTGCAGCGGCGCCATGCGGAAGACGCGCTTGCCGGTCAACTTGAAGCTGGCCACCTGGATCACCACCGACAGCGTCTCCACCACGAACACGCCACCCATGATCAGCAGCACGATCTCCTGGCGCACCACCAGCGCGATCATCCCGAGCGCGGCCCCCAGCGCCAGCGCGCCCACGTCGCCCATGAACACCTCGGCGGGATAGGCGTTGAACCAGAGGAAGGCGAGTCCCGCCCCGGAGATCGCCCCGCAGATCACCGCGAGCTCGCCCACTCCGGCGATGTAGGGGAAGGAAAGGTACTTCGCGAACACCACGTTGCCGGAGACGTAGGCGAACACGGCCAGGGCGGAAGCGATCATCACCGTCGGCATGATCGCGAGGCCATCGAGGCCGTCGGTGAGGTTCACCGCGTTGGAGGTGCCCACCACCACGAAGTAGCCGAGGATCACGAAGCCCAGCGCGCCCAGCGGGATCGCGACGCTCTTGAAGAACGGCACGATGAGCTCGGTCTGCTGCGGCAGCTTCGCGTTGTAGGCGAGGTAGGTGACGGCGATGAGAGCGATCACCGACTGCCAGAAGATCTTGGCCTTCGCCGAGAGCCCCTTGGGATTGCGGTGCACGACCTTGCGCCAGTCGTCGACCCAGCCCACCGCGCCGAAACCGAGGGTGGTGAGGAGCACGATCCAGACGTAGCGGTTGCCGAGGTCCGCCCACAGGATGGTGGTGATGGCGACGCTCACCAGGATCAGGGCGCCGCCCATCGTCGGCGTACCCCTCTTCACCAGGTGCGTCTGGGGACCGTCGTCGCGCACCGACTGGCCAATCTTGTAGGCGGTGAGCTTGCGGATCATCGACGGGCCCACGATGAAGGAGATGGCGAGCGCGGTCATCGCCGCCAGCACCACCCGCAGCGTGATGTAGGTGAAGACGTTGAAGGCGCGGATGTCGACCGCGAGCCACTGGGCCAGCTCAAACAGCATGGTCGCCTCCCGTCGCGAGGGCGTCGGCCACCCGCTCCATCTGCATGAAGCGAGAGCCCTTCACCAGGACCGTCGCATTGGTAGACGCGCGGGCGCGCGCCGCGATGAGGAGCGACTCGAGGTCGGCGTGGTGCTCGGCGCCGGCGCCGAAGGCATCGACCGCCGCCAGCGTGGCGGTCCCGAGGGTCAGCAGCGATTCGATCCCCGCAGCCTTGGCGAAGGCACCCACTTCGGCGTGCAGCGCCCGGGATTCGGCGCCCAGCTCGCCCATGTCGCCCATCACGAACACCCGCGGCGCGGGGGCGGCGGCGAGCACGCGGATCGCGGCTTTCATCGAGTCGGGATTGGCGTTGTAGGTGTCGTCGATCACCCACGCGCCCTCGGGCGTGCGGCGGCGCTGCAGCCTTCCGGGAACACCGGCGAAGCCGCGCAGCCCGCCCTGCATCGCCTCCGGCGGGATCTCGAGCGCGTAGGCGGCGGCGCAAGCGGCGAGCGCATTCCTCACGTTGTGGTCGCCGGAGACCTGCAGCGTGACCGCGAAAGCGTCGGTGGGCATCACGAAGCGCACCTGGTTGCCCTCCAGCGTGGCACTCACGTCGGCGGGGCGGTCGAGGCCGAAGGTCACCACGCGCCGGCCGTCGTTGCGCTTCTCCCAGTAGGGCGCGAACGGATCGTCGGCGTTCACGATGGCGATGCCCCCGGCGCGCAGGCCGGCGTAGATCTCGCCCTTGGCCCGCGCGATGGCTTCCACGCTGCCGAGGATGCCCAGGTGGGCGCGATGCGCGTTGTTCACCAGCGCCACCGTGGGTTCGGCGATGCGCGTGAGGTAATCGATCTCGCCCTCGTGGTTCATGCCCATCTCGATCACCGCGTAGCGATGGGGGTCGCGCAGCCGCAGCAGCGTGAGCGGCATGCCGATGTCGTTGTTGAGGTTGCCCTCGGTGGCGAGCACCAGGTCGGGCGCGCCGCAATGGCAGGCGAGGATCGCGGCAAGCATCTCCTTCACCGTGGTCTTGCCGTTGCTGCCGGTGAGCGCCACGATCGGCAGCTGGAAGCGCTCGCGCCACGCGGCGGCCAGGCGCCCGAGCGCGGCCCGGGTGTCGCCGACCACCACCTGGGAAACGGGGAAGTCGGCCTCGGCAACCCGCGAAACCAGGACCGCGGCGGCACCCCGGCGCATCGCCTCGGCCACGTAAGCGTTGCCGTCGAAGCGCTCGCCCTGCAGCGCCACGAAGAGGTCGCCGGGCGCGAGGAGGCGGCTGTCGGTGGCCACTGCGAAGAAGCGCGCGGCGGGGGAGCCCGTGACGTGCCCGCCGACGGCGGCGGCGAGCTCGCCCAGATCCATCATCGGCTGGCGGAAGGGTTGCCGGGACGCGCTCATGCGTGCTTCTGCCAGTCGTCGAGGGCGGCGCGCGCCACTTCGCGATCGCTGAAGGGATGCCGCGTGCCGCAGATCTCCTGGTAGGTCTCGTGGCCCTTGCCGGCGAGCAGCACCACGTCGCCGGGGCGGGCCTGGTGCACGGCGGAGAAGATCGCCACTTGCCGGTCCTCGATCGCCTCGGCGCGCCCACCCGGGATGCCCTCCATCACCTGGTCGATGATGCGCATCGGGTCTTCGCCGCGCGGGTTGTCGCTGGTGACGATGAGCTGGTCGGCGAGCCGAGCCGCCGCCGCACCCATCAGCGGGCGCTTGCCTGCGTCGCGATCGCCGCCGCAGCCGAAGACGCAGACAAGCTTGTGGCCCGCGGGCACGGCGGGACGCAAGGCCGTCAGCGCCTTCTCGATGGCGTCGGGCGTGTGCGCATAGTCGATCACTACCAGGGGCATGGCGCCGCCGCCCACGCGCTCGACGCGGCCGGGCACGGGCTCCAGGGCCTGCACGGCGGCGAGCGCCTGGGCGAAGGGAATGCCGGCGGCGCGCAACGCGCCCAGCACCGCAAGGAGGTTGGAGACGTTGAAAGCGCCCAGCACCGGGGCCT
>JBBQBW010000270.1:0-4729 GCA_038318025.1 Burkholderiales bacterium
CGCTCACCCGCATAACGACTGCTCCAACAGCGTCCACATCGTCCTCAACGGGATTATCGAAAACCACGCGCAGCTTCGCCACGAGCTCGAAGACGAGGGCCACCACTTCAGCTCTGAGACCGACGCCGAGATTGTCGCTCACCTGATCGAAAAACACTACGAAGGCGACCTCGCGTCTGCCGCCCGCACGGCTTTTGCCGAGCTACGCGGCCACTACGCCTTCGCCGCTATGCACATCGATCACGAGCACTCGCTGGTGGCGGCCCGCCACGAGTGCCCGCTGATCATCGGCCTCGGCGAGGGAGAGAGCTTCCTCGCCTCGGCGATCCCCGCCTTCCTGCGCGAGACCCGCTCGGTGGTCCAGATCGACGATGGGCAGATGGTGACCCTCACTCCCGGGGGTGTCAGCGTCACCGACCTCGACGGCAACCCGCTAGAGCACGTGGTCGAGGAGGTGCTCTGGGACGAGGACGCCGCCGAGAAGGGCGGCTTCGAGACCTTCATGCTGAAGGAGATCCACGAACAGGCCGACGCGGTCGCCGAGACGATCACCGACCGCCTGCCAGGCGACTTCGGGGTCGATCTCTCCGAGGTAACGCTCGATCCCGAGTTCATCGCCGGCGTCCGGCGGATCGTGATCGTCGCCTGCGGCACCAGCTACCACGCCGGCCTCGTCGGGCGCTATGCGATCGAGCAGTGGGCGCGGGTGCCGGTCGAGATGGACATCGCCTCGGAGTACCGCTACCGCAACCCGGTGGTCGGCCCCGGCGACCTCGTCGTCGGCATCACCCAGTCGGGCGAGACCGCCGACACGCTGGCGGCAATGCGCCTCGCTCGCGACGCCGGCGCCAAGGTGCTGGCGGTGACCAACATCATGGGCAGCCAGGCGACCCGCGACGCCGACGCCGTCCTCTACACCCGCGCCGGCCTCGAGATCGGGGTCGCCGCGACCAAGACCTTCCTCGCCCAGATGGCGGCGATGTACCTGCTGGGCCTGCGCGTCGCCGAGCTGCGCGAGACCCTGCCGCCGGAGCGGATCGCCGAGCTGGTGGCGGAGCTGAAGGCGCTGCCGGCGAAGGTCGCCGACACCGATCCCTACATCCGCAGCGTGCGCGTGGCGGTGAACCGGCCGGGCGTGGTGCGGATCGTCTTCGACTTGAAGGCCGAGGTGCGGCCCTTCGTGTTCCCGCTCGCTCCCGCCGGCGAGTACCAGCATCGATTGGTGCTCGACCTCTACCCGTTGAAACCCGTCGACCCGCTGATGGCCCTGCTGCAACGCGATCCCGACCCGATCTCCGAGATGTCCCGCGGCAAGGTGGAGCCGGCCGCGCCTCCGCTGCCGGTCCAGGCGACGCCGATCCTGCCTTCGCCTCCCACCGTGGCGGCGGCCGGTGAGTCCGCGTCGCCGAAGGACCTCCCGGTCGTGAAGCTGGAGCCGCGTGAGAAGGTGGCGAAGCTGTCGGTCACGGAGCGCAAGCCCTTGCCAAAGGTGGAGCGCCCGGTGATCGTCGCGATCGACGCGGGCCACGGCGGCGAGGACCCCGGCGCGCGCGGCCGCCACGGCGCGGTGGAGAAGGACGTGACGCTCGCGATCGCGCGCAAGCTCAAGGCGCGCATCGACCAGGAGCCCAACATGCGCGCGGTGCTGGTGCGCGATGGCGACTATTACGTGCCGCTCGCCACGCGCGTGGAGAAATCGCGGCGGGTGTCGGCGGACCTCTTCGTCTCGATCCACGCCGACGCCTGGATTCGCCCCGACGCGCGCGGCTCTTCGGTGTTCGCGCTCTCGGAGCGCGGCGCCACCTCCACCGCCGCGCGGCTCGTGGCGCAGCGCGAGAACGCCTCTGACCTGATCGGCGGCGTGAACTTCGGCGTGAAGGATCCGGTGCTCGCGAGGACGCTCCTCGACCTCTCGCTCACGGCCACCATCAACGATTCCCTCAAGCTCGGCCGCGCAGTGCTGCAGGAACTGGGCGAGGTCAACACGCTGCACAAACACGCGGTGGAGCAGGCGGGCTTCGCGGTGCTGAAGGCGCCGGACATTCCCTCGATCCTGGTGGAGACGGCGTTCCTCTCCAATCCCGAGGAGGAGAAGAAGCTCAAGGACCCGGCTTACCAGGACCGGATGGCGAATGCCATCGTCCTGGGGCTGCGTCGCTATCTCTCGGCCAATCCGCCGCTGGCGCGGGCGACACGCACGATCAGCGTGAAGTAGGTTACGTTGCGCCCGGGCAGAGGCCTTGGGGAAAGCCTCGAAGCCAGGCGATACGAACCTGCAAAGGCCGGGAGGAGATAGCTAATCGGACGGTGATCCCGCGGGCGACACTCCCCGCCTTCTCGAGTCTTTCCCCAAGGCCTCGCCCGAGCGCAAAGCGCCTTAGTCAGCGGCGCTCGCCGCAGCCTCGCGCATCGAAGCCGCCTGAGCCCGCAGCATCGCGGTGGCCTCCAGCGCCGTCACGGGCTTCGAGAACAGGTAACCCTGGAATGCCTCGCAGTGGTTCAGGCGCACGAACTCGAGCTGCGCGCGCGTCTCCACGCCTTCGGCGATCACCCGCAGCTTGAGGCGCTTGGCCATGGCGATGATCGCCTCCGTGATCGAGCTCGACTGGTTGTCCTCGGCCACGTTCATGATGAACGAGCGGTCGATCTTCATGCTCGTGGCCGGAAGCCGGTTGAGCTGGCCGAGCGACGAGTAGCCCACGCCGAAGTCGTCCATGGCTACCTGCATCCCCACGGCGCGCAGCTGGGTGAGCGTCTCGATCGACTGCTCGAGGTTGCGCATGATCATGGTCTCGGTGATCTCGAGCTCGATGTTGCGCGGGTTGGCGCCGGTCTCGCGCACGATTTCCAGGATGGTGTGCACCAGGCGATGGGACATGAACTGGCGCGGCGAGATGTTGATCGAGATGGAGACCGGCGGCAGGCCGTCGATCTCCCACCTTCGCAGTTGCTGGCATGCGGTGCGGAACACCCATTCGCCGATCGGGACGATGAGTCCCAGCTCCTCGGCCACGAAGATGAAGTCCTTGGGGAAGACCTCGCCCTTCTGCGGGTCGTTCCAGCGGATCAGCGCCTCCATCCCGGAGATGCGGCCGGAGTCGACCTCCACCTGCGGCTGGTAGCGCAGGAAGAACTCCTGGTTCTCGATCGCCTTCCTCAGCTTGCTTTCGATCTCGAGGCGCTTGGAGAGCAGGAAATTGAGGTCGTTGGTGAAGAAGCGGATGGTGTTGCGCCCCGCGTCCTTGGCCTGGTACATCGCGTTGTCGGCGTGCTTGAGGAGCTGGTGCACGTCGGTCGCGTCGTTGGGGAAGTGGCTGATGCCGATGGACGGGGTGACATGGATATCGTGGCCGCCGATCTCTACCGGGCGCGCCAGCTCCACCAGGATCTTGTCGGCCACGATGCGAGCGCCCTCGGGCTTGTCCAGGTCGGGGAGGATGATCACGAATTCGTCTCCGCCCTCGCGCGACACCGTGTCGGCCTCGCGCACGCAGCCCAGCAGGCGCTTGGCGACATCCTTCAGGATGAAGTCGCCGGTGTCGTGGCCGAGGGTGTCGTTCACCAGCTTGAAGCGGTCGAGGTCGAGGAACAGCACCGCCACGTGGTGCTGCTTGCGCCGCGCGGCCATGATCGCCTGGTTGAGCCGGTCCTGCATGAGGCGGCGGTTGGGTAGCCCGGTGAGCGCGTCGTGGTGCGCCATGTAGTGGATGGTGCGCTCGGTGTTGAGCCGCTCGGTGATGTCCTGGATCAGCGACGCGAATCCCACCAGCTCGCCCGCCGGGTCCACGAGCGGCGTGTTGTACCACTCGCAATGCACGGTGCGCCCGCCGCGGGTGATGTTGGCGAGCGTGGACTTGTTGCCCTCCTTCGACTCCGTGAGCTCGCGGCACATGGCGTCCATCTCGATGCGGGTGGAGTCTCCCGCCACCAGCTCCGTCAAATTCTCGCCGAGCGCCTCGTAGGCGGGGAAGCCGAAGATCGCCTCGGCCGCGGGATTCCACGCGGTCACGCGCCGGCGGTAGTCCCATTCGATCACCGCGAGCGGGGTGCGGTCGAAGTGCAGGCGCAGGCGCTGGGCGGCGAGGAGCTCTGCCTGCTGCGCGCGTAGCCGCCCGACCGTCTCCTCGGCGAGGGCCTGGTTGGCCTCGACCACGCGGGTCCTCTCGATCCCCAGCTCGTTGGTGAGGTTCTCGCGCGAGCGGCGCACGCCGAGCGAATCCATCAGCGCCGCGTGGACGCGCTCATGCACGTAGGGGAGCGTGCCGGCCAGCACCAGGATCAGCCCCGAGAGGAACATCTGGTTGCGCTCGCCGCTCGCGCCGAGCGACACCGCCAGCGGCACCAGGCCCAGGAACGCGGTGATCTTGTAGGCGTAGCGGTGGGGTGCGTAGTAGCCCACCGCGCCGGTGATGAGAAGCATCACCAGCATCACGACCGAGAGGCGCTGCACCATGCGCGTGGAGTCGGGCAGCAGCACCGTGCCGATCACCATCCAGCACAGGCCCGCGAGCACGGTGCCCGCGAGGAACCATGTCTCCCACTTCGGGATCTCGTGGTTGGGCGGGTTGGTCTGGATGAACGCCTTGTAGACCAGATAGCGGCCGAAGGCCACCAGCGAGATCGCGACGAACCAGGCGAAGAGCGCCGGACGCGAGAGGTCTTCCCAGAGGATCGCCCCGAGGATGAACACCACCAGCAGCGAGGCGAGGTAGCCGGCGAGGGAAAAACG
>JBBQBW010000271.1:0-4727 GCA_038318025.1 Burkholderiales bacterium
CTCAATGCTTCTCCGACCGCGCGATCTCCAACAGCCGGTTGATCTCCGAAGCGTGCTTCACCCGGTTCATCATGAACCAGCGTTGCACCATCGCCATGGTAGCGGCGACGAAGAGCCCGAACAGGACGATGACCCAGGTGATCGGCACGCCGCTCGAATGCCCGCACGGTTGCCACCTGGTGATCGCGGAGCTGCTGGTACGGTTGTGGACCCGCTACGACATGGTCCCGGCTCGGGAGCACTGATGCGCGTTAGGGGTCAGACTCCTAGCGCATAGGTGCCGTCGGAACTCAGTCGATGTCATGCGCTAGGAGTCTGACCCCTAACGCGCTTAACGCGTGACAAGCTAATGCTTCACTTCCCCGATCAGCCGGTCCAGGTGCGGATCCGCCTTGTGGTTGCGAGCATTCCACCGGATCACCAGGTACATGGTCGAGGCCATGAACACGCCGAATGCCGCGATGATGAAATGGATGTGCATGTCGTTGCGCAGCGCCAGCGAGTAGAGAGCAAGCATCACCAGGATGCTGATGTTCTCGTTGAAGTTCTGCACCGCGATCGAGTGCCCGGCCGATAGCAGGACGTGCCCCCGGTGCTGCAGCAGCGCGTTCATCGGCACGACGAAGAACCCGGCCATCGCGCCCACCACGATCAGCAGCGCGTAGACCAGCGGCATCCACGTGACCCAGATCATCGCCAGGAGCACCACTCCCATCGACATGCCGAAGGGCAGCACCGAGACCGCCTTCTTCAGCGGCACGGTCCGCGCGGCGATCACCGCACCGGCGGCGATGCCGAAGGCGGAGATACCCTGGAGCACGGCACCCTGGCTCAACGGCAGGTTCAGGCTCACCTCGGCCCACTTCAGCACGATGAACTGCAACGAAGCGGCCGCGCCCCAGAAGAGGGTAGTGACGGCGAGCGAGATCTGGCCCAGCTTGTCGTGCCACAGCACCGTGAAGCAGCGCGAGAAGTCGATCATGAGCCGCACGGGATTGCGCTCCTGGTGCGGGTAGCGGGCGCCGGTGTCCGGGATCGCGAGGTTGAAGAGCGCGGCGAGCACGTAGACGAAAGCGATCACCACCACCGCGGCCTCGGGGCCGGTGTTCACGTGGGTCTCGATGAAGGGCAAGTCGATGGAAAGGAGGGAGGTGGAGACGGTGGTCCCGATGAGCGCTCCCCCCATCAGCACCCCGAGGACGATGGAGAGCACGGTGAGGCCCTCGATCCAGCCGTTGGCCACGACCAGCTGCTCGGCCGGCAGGAGTTCGGTGAGGATGCCGTACTTGGCCGGCGAATACGCCGCGGCCCCGAGGCCCACCACGGCGTAGGCGATGAGGACCATCCAGTACGCGGGAAGCGAGCCGATGCGCAGGAACTCGTTGAACAGGATCAGCATGCACCCCACCACCTTCACCAGGTTGGTGATGAACATCACGCGGCCCTTGGGCATCGAGTCGGCGAATGCCCCGACCACGAAGGCGAGCACCACGTACGAGATGGTGAAGAAGAACTTGAGCAGCGGCGTGAGCCATGCGGGGCCGTCGAGCTGCAGCAGCATCGCGATCGCGGCAATGAGCAGCGCATTGTCGGCGAGCGACGAGAAGAACTGCGCCGCCATGATTGTGTAGAAGCCTTTTTTCATGGCGAGGGTTTTATACCACGTGCGCGGCTCAGTTTCTGCTCGCCTTCATTCGCCACCACTCCCGCAGCGCCGGTTCGGGCATCGCGGCGCCGTAGGCGTGTCCCTGGGCGAGGTCGCAACCGAGCTTCTCCAGCGCCTTGCCGACCGCGAGGGCCTCGACGCCCTCGGCGAGCACGCGCAGGCCGAAGTTGTGTCCCACGTCGATGGCCGAGCGGACCAGGGCCGAGTCGCCCTTGTCGGAGAGCAGGCCGGCGATGAACGGGCGGTCGATCTTGAGCTCGTCGATGGGGAAGCGGCGCAGGTGCGCGAGCGAGGTGAAGCCGGAACCGAAGTCGTCGATGGCGATGTCCACGCCCACGGCCTTGAGCCGCGTGAGGATGGCCGCCGAGCGCTCGGCGTCGGCGATCATCGAGCTCTCGGGAATCTCGAGCGTCACCCCTTCGGGGTCCACGCCCCAGGTCTTGAGGCTCTGGTCCACGACCGACGGAAGCTCCCGGTCGGTGAGGATGCTGGTGGAGAGGTTCACCGCGAGCCGCATGGCGAACCCGTCGGCCTTCCACTCGGCGGCCTGGCGGAAGGCGGCATTGAGGATCCAGAAGGTGAGGGTGCCGATGAGGCCGGTGCGCTCGGCGATGCCGATCATGGTGGCCGGGGCGACGGCGCCCGCCTGCGCATGCTTCCAGCGCAGCAGCGCCTCCACGCCCACGGGCTTGCCGGTGGCGAGCTCGATCTGGGGCTGGTAGTGCATCTCCAGCTCGTTGGCGCGTACCGCGCGCTCGAGGTCGAGGTCGAGGCCGCGATACACCTCGGTCTCCACCGCATCCTCGGCATGGAAGACGTGGTAGCCCTCCTCGCGGGTGGCGGCGATGTGGCACGAGATGTCGGCGGCCATCAGGAGCTCGGCGGGATCCACGCCATGCTCGGGGAGCGAGGCGATGCCGATGCAGGGGCGAAGCACCGCCGAGCCGCCTTGATCGGCGATGGGGCGGTCGAGCTGGCGCAGCACCTTCACGGCGGCCAGCACCGACTGGCTCGGGTGCGCGAGGCGCGACAGGACGATGCAGACCTGCTCCTCGCCCAGGGCGGCGATGCGATCCTCGGGCCGCAGCGCCTTGCGCAGCCGGTCGAGCACCAGCTCCATGGTGGCGGCGGGGGCGGGGCCGCGCAGCAGGGCGTGCAGGCGATTCACGCGGCGCAGCTCGACGATCAGCACCGCCAGGCGCCCTTCGGTGGCCTGGGCGATGGCGCACTCGCGATCGAGGTGCTTCAGCAGCTCCTCGCGCGAGCCGGCGGCGGGGGGGCTCTGGGGCGGGGCGGCCGGGGGCGTGCTCAACGCGCTAGCCGAGGTAGAAGTCGGTGAGGTCGAGGCCGTAGGCCCCCGCCGGGAGGCCGCGCTTGATGAAGGCGGGTTCATCGCCGCCGCGCTTGGCGTCGTAGAGCAGGTCGAGCATCGTGGGGAAGTCGACGCGCGCCTTGTCGGGGCCGGTGACGACCAGCACGCGGGGCTTGAGGCGCCGCACCTTGTTGTGCGCGACCACCACCGCGACCTCGCCCGTCGATAGCTCGATCAGCGAGCCCACCGGGAATACCCCGACCGAGGAGATGAACTGCTGCACCAGCGGCTCGTGGAAATAGTCGCCGCCCCAGCCGGTGATGTTGCGCAGCGCCTCGTAGGAGGAGAGCGCGTCGGCGTACGGCCGGTGGTTGGTGAGCGCCGCGAAGCAGTCGACGATGCCGGCCATGCGACCGTAGATGCCGATCCCGAGCCCCTTCAGGCCCGCCGGGTAGCCGCTGCCGTTCATCCGCTCGTGGTGCTGCGCGATGCCCGCCGTCACTTGCGGATCGAAGTTGGGCGTCTGCGACAGGATGTCGATGCTGTGCTGCACGTGGAGCTTGGCGGTTTCGAACTCCTCGGGCGTGAGCCGTCCCTGCTTCTCGAGCAGGTTCTTGGGCAGCCGGATCTTGCCTATGTCGAGCAGCAGGCCCACCTGCGCGAGGAGCTCGAGGTCGTGCTTCGGGAAGCCGAGGTGACGGCCGAAGGCGGTGAGGTAGACCGAGACCTGCAGCCCGTGGCCGTAGGTGGTGATGTCCTGCTCGCGCATGCGGGCGAGCCACATCATCGCGTCGGGGTTGCGCACGATGCTCTCGACCATGCCGTCGACGATCTCCTCGACCCGATCGATCTCGAAGCTCTGCCCCAGGCGGATATCGGAGACCAGTTTCTCCAGCAGGTCGGAGGCCTGGGCCACCAGCGCGCGCGCGCGAGGGACCTCCTGCTCGACGCTCACGGAATCCCGGTAGTGCTGCGCCTGGACCCCCGGGGGCAGCAGGGCGGCGCGCGCCTCGCGCTCGGCCGGCGTCTCGTCGGAAATGAACGGCAATCCCGCCACGGCGCTGTCCTCGTCCTTGTTGCCGCGCCATAGTCCCTTGATGCCGCCCAGCATGCGGCCGAAGAGCCCGCCGCCCTGTGCCTCCCCAGGGCTCGGCGCCCGAATCTCGGCGCCGTAGCGCGGCGGCGGCGCAATCTCGCGGGAAGCGGAGGAGGCCCCGCGGACCGGCTGGCCTGCGGTGGCCACCGGACGGTCCTCGGCCGGGCGCTCGCCCGCTGCACGCGCGGCGGCCGGCGCGGCGTTGCCTATGGAGGGTGGCGCGGAGCGGCGTGCGATGGTGTTCGATGCGGTTTCGACCGGAGCCGCGAACTCGTCGCCCACCGAGCGCGCACGGTCCACCACCACGAACTCGCAGTGGGACTGGAGGTCGCGGATCTGCTGGTCGTCCTGGATGAGGAAGCCCTGCAGCAGGAAAGGCGTGTCGACCCAGGGCCGATCGAGATCAGCCACGAACATGCCCACTTTGAGGTCGCGCGTGAGGATTTTCGACGACATGGTAGTTGCGCATTCTATGTGAAGGAGCGCGCTTGCGCGGCCTATAATCCGCCTCGATCCATGCGAATCCTCGACGGCATCCGCGTCCTCGACCTCACCCGTGTCCTCGCCGGGCCGACGAATGCGCGCACCTTGGCCGAACACGGCGCCGACGTCCTCCACATCGCCTCGCCGAATCTGCCGACGATCCCGATGTT
>JBBQBW010000272.1:0-4726 GCA_038318025.1 Burkholderiales bacterium
CGCTGAACGAGATCAAGGAAGTGCTCGCCTCCAAGGGCCTCACGCTCGGCATGAAGCTCGAGAACTGGCCGGTCGCCGGACTTACGAAGTAAGCCCGACGTCATCCCCGCGTAGGCGGGGACCCAATGATTGGGCCCCGGCCTTCGCCGGGGTGACATGGGATTCAAAAACCACAATAACAACAAGGCTGCATAAGCCAAGAGAGTCGAAAAGGAAGAATCGAAAATGCGTCACCGCCACGGGCTTCGCAAGCTCAACAAGACCAGCAGCCACCGCCTCGCGATGCTGCGCAACATGTCCGTCTCTCTGCTCAAGCACGAGGCCATCAAGACCACGCTGCCGAAGGCCAAGGAGCTGCGCCGCGTCGTCGAGCCGATCATCACGCTCGGCAAGACCGACACGCTCGCCCACAAGCGCCTCGCCTTCGACCGCCTGCGCGACCGCGACATGGTGGTCAAGCTCTTCGCCGAGCTGGGGCCCCGCTACAAGGCGCGCAACGGCGGGTACCTGCGCATCCTCAAGATGGGTTTCCGCCAGGGCGACAACGCGCCGATGGCGCTGGTGGAGCTCGTGGATCGTCCGGCCGTCGAGGAAGATGCCCGCGACACCGGCGATTCCAAGGTCAGGGCGTAGCCGCTCCTGCGGGGCAAGGAAGGGCCGGCCACTGCGCCGGCCTTTTTCTATTAGGCTTCGGGCAGGTGCGCGACCTCCTGCTTCCGGGCGCCGCCGAGGCGTCGTCTCCTACGTGGCGCTTTACGCGACCTCGCCGCGCCCCTCGGTCACCGGCTGGTTCACCTCCTAGCGCACCAGCACCAGGCGGAAGTCATTCACGTTGGTGAGCGTGGGGCCCGTTACCACCAGGTCGCCAAGCGCCGCGAAGAAGCCGTAGCCGTCATTGCGCGCCAGCATCCGCTTGGGCGCGAGGCCGAGCGCGCGCGCGCGGTCCATCGAGTCGGGGGCGAGGACCGCGCCCGCGTTTTCCTCGCTGCCATCGATGCCGTCGGTGTCGCAGGCAAGGCCCCACGTCCCGGCCAGCCCGTCCAGGTCGATCGCGAGGGACAGGAGGAACTCGCTGCACCGCCCGCCGCGCCCGTCGCCCCGGATCGTCACGGTGGTCTCGCCGCCGGAGATCACCGCCACCGGCGGGCGGAAGGGATGCGAGTGCTGCCGCAGCTGCCGGGCGATCGCCGCGTGCACCTTGGCCACCTCCCGCGACTCGCCCGTGATGCTGTCTCCCAGCACCAGGGGTGTGAAACCGTGCGCCTGCGCGAACGCCGCGGCCGCCATGAGGCTCGCGTGCGCCGTGGCGATCACGCGGTTCTCGACGCGGGCAAACACCGCGTCGCCCGGCTTGGGGGTTTCGGCGACCTCGCCGCGAGCTCCGCGCTCCAGGTGCCGCGCGATGGTCTCCGGCACCGCCACCTCGAAGCGCGCCAGGATCTCCTGCGCGTCGCGGTAGGTGGTCGGATCCGGCGCTACCGGGCCGGAGGCGATGTGCGTGGGATCGTCGCCGGTCACGTCGGAGACCACCAGCGCCAGCACGCGCGCGCGGGTTGCAGCCGCGAGCCTGCCGCCCTGGATGGCGGAAAGGTGCTTGCGCACCGTGTTCATGTCCTGGATCGGCGCGCCCGAGGCGAGCAGCGCGCGCGTCACGGCCTTCAGGTCCGCCATCGGAATGCCGTCGACCGGCAACGAGAGGAGCGAAGAGCCGCCGCCGGAGACGAGCACCAGCAGCAGGTCGTCGGAATCCAGGCTGGATGCGCGCGCCAGGATCTCGCGCGCCGCGGCCTCCCCCTGCTCGTCCGGTACCGGGTGGCCGGCCTCCACAATAAGGATGCGACCGGTCGGGAGTGCGTGGCCGTAGCGCGTGATGCACATGCCCTCCAGTGGCGCCTGCGCGGGCCAGTGGTCCTCCACCGCCCGCGTCATGGCGCCGGCGGCCTTGCCCGCGCCGACCACCAGGGTGCGGCCTCGCGGCGGCGCGGGCAGGTGACGCGGCACCACTTGAAGCGGATCGGCTGCGGCGACGGCCGCGCGGAAGCACCCGAGGAGGATCTCGCGGGGAGCCATCAGCCCGCGGCGGCGCGGCGCGGCACCGGGGCCGCGAGCGTGGCCTTGAGGAAGCGCCCGGTATAGCTGCCGGGGGCCGCGGCCACGTCGGCCGGGGTCCCTTCCGCGATCACCAGCCCGCCGCCATCGCCGCCCTCCGGGCCCAGGTCCACGATCCAGTCGGCGGTCTTGATCACGTCGAGGTTGTGCTCGATCACCACCACCGTGTTGCCATGGTCGCGCAGCCGGTGCAGCACCTTCAGGAGCAGGTCGATGTCGGCGAAGTGCAGGCCGGTGGTCGGCTCGTCGAGGATGAAGAGCGTGCGCCCGGTATCGCGCTTCGACAGCTCGAGCGAGAGCTTGACCCGCTGCGCCTCCCCCCCCGAGAGCGTGGTGGCGCTCTGCCCGAGCTTGATGTAGCCGAGGCCCACCTCGAGCAGCGTGGCGAGCTTGCGCTGGATGGCCGGCACCGCCGAGAAGAAGTCGTGGGCCGCCTCCACCGTCATGTCGAGCACCTGGTCGATGGTGCGGCCCTTGTAGAGGATCTCGAGGGTCTCGCGGTTGTAGCGCTTGCCGTGGCAGACGTCGCAGGGGACGTAGATGTCGGGCAGGAAGTGCATCTCCACCTTGATCATCCCGTCGCCCTGGCAGGCCTCGCACCGGCCGCCCTTCACGTTGAAGGAGAAGCGCCCCGGCCCGTAGCCCCGGGCCCGCGACTCGGGCACCCCGGCGAAGAGGTCGCGGATTGGCGTGAAGAGGCCCGTGTAGGTGGCAGGGTTCGACCGCGGCGTGCGCCCGATCGGGCTCTGGTCGACGTTGATCACCTTGTCGAAGTGCTCGAGGCCCTCGATCGTGTCGTGCTCGGCCGCTTCCGCGCTGGAGCCGTAGAGGTGGTGCGCGACCGCGCTGTAGAGGGTGTCGTTGATGAGGGTGGATTTGCCGGAGCCGGAAACCCCGGTGATGCAGACGAAGAGTCCCACGGGAATGTCGACGCTCACGCCGCGCAGGTTGTTCCCGCGCGCGCCGGTGATGGAGATTTTCCTCGCGGGATCGGCGCGGCGCGCCCGCGCCGGGATCGGGATCGCCTTGCGCCCGGAGAGGTACTGGCCGGTGAGGGAGTGTGGGTGGCGCAGGATCTCCGCGGGTGTTCCCTGGGCGACCACCTCGCCGCCGTGGACGCCGGCGCCGGGTCCCATGTCGATCACGTGGTCGGCGGCGAGGATCGCCTCCTCGTCGTGCTCCACCACGATCACCGAGTTGCCGAGGTCGCGCAGGTGCTTGAGTGTCCCGATCAGGCGCTCGTTGTCGCGCTGGTGCAGGCCGATGGATGGCTCGTCGAGCACGTACATCACGCCGGTGAGGCCCGAGCCGATCTGGCTCGCCAGCCGGATGCGCTGGGCTTCGCCCCCGGAGAGCGTATCCGCGGAGCGCGTGAGCGAAAGGTAGTCGAGACCCACGTTGTTGAGGAAGCCGACGCGATTGGCGATCTCGCGCACGATCTTCTCGGCCACCGCGCGCTTCTGGCCCGGGAGCTCCAGGGTGGCGAAGAGCGGCTGCGCCTCCTTCAGCGGCATCGAGGAGAGCTCGTGGATGTTGCGGCCGGCCACCCGCACGTTGCGCGCCTCGATCCGCAGCCGCGTGCCGGCGCAGTCCGGGCAGGCGCGCTGGTTCAGGTACTTGGCGAGCTCTTCCTTCACCGCGACTGAGTCGGTCTCCTTGTAGCGGCGCTCGAGGTTGGGAAGGATGCCTTCGAAGGCGTGCTCCTTCACGGCGCTGCGGCCCTTCTCGCCGGGATAGCGGAACGCCACCTTCTCCTCCCCGGAGCCGTGGAGGATCACCTGCTGGGCGCGCTCGGGCAGGGCCTCGAACGGCACCTCGACATCGAACTGGAAGTGCTGCGAGAGCGACACCAGCATCGAGAAGTAGAACTGGTTACGGCGGTCCCAGCCGCGGATCGCTCCGCCCGCAAGCGACAGGTGCGGGAAGGCCACGACGCGACGGGGATCGAAGAACGTGACCTCGCCCAACCCGTCGCACTTGGGGCAGGCGCCCATCGGGTTGTTGAACGAGAAGAGGCGCGGCTCGAGCTCGGGGATGGAGTAGTTGCAGATCGGGCACGCGAACTTGGCGGAGAAGAGGTGCTCTCGCCCGGCGCCCGCCGCGGCGTCCGACGCCCCCATTTCCACGGCCACCGCCCGTCCGTCGGCGTGCCGCAACGCCGTCTCGAAGGATTCAGCGAGCCGCTGCTGCTGGCCGGCCGCGCCCTCCTTGCGGGGCTCGATCTTTACGCGATCGATCACGATCTCGACGGTATGCTTCTTGTTGCGGTCGAGCTTCGGCAGGCGGTCGATCTCGTGGACTTCGCCGTCGATGCGCAGCCGCACGAAGCCCTGCGCGCGAAGTTCCTCGAAGAGGTCGGCCTGCTCGCCCTTGCGCCCGACGATGAGCGGGGCCAGCACCATCACCCGCGTGCCCTCGGCGAGCCCCAGCACGTGGTCGACCATCTGCGCGACGCTCTGGGCGGACAGGAGCACGTCGTGCTCGGGGCAATAGGGGTCGCCCACCCGGGCGAAGAGCAGCCGCAGGTAGTCGTGGATCTCGGTGACGGTGCCCACGGTGGAGCGCGGGTTGTGCGAGGTCGCCTTCTGCTCGATGGCGATGGCGGGCGACAGGCCCT
>JBBQBW010000273.1:0-4725 GCA_038318025.1 Burkholderiales bacterium
CGTCTGATACTCCGTAACCCTTGTCTCGAAGAAGTTCTTCTCTTTCTTGAGATCGATCAACTCGCTCATCCACGGGAACGGGTTGGTGGCCCCAGGGAACATCTGGTCTAGTCCAATCTGCTGCGCCCGCCGATTAGCAACAAACCGCAGGTACTCCTTGAACATCGCGGAATTGAGCCCAAGCACCCCGCGCGGCATCGTGTCTTCCGCATAGGCGTACTCCAAGTCGACGGCCTTGTGGAACAGCTCCGTCAGTTCGCGCCGGAACTCCGCCGTCCAGAGATTCGGGTTCTCGAGCTTGATCGTGTTGATCAAGTCGATGCCGAAGTTGCAGTGCATCGACTCGTCGCGAAGGATGTACTGGTACTGCTCCGCGGCCCCCGTCATCTTGTTCTGCCGGCCGAGCGAGAGGATCTGCACGAAGCCGACATAGAAGAACAACCCCTCCATCAGGCACGCGAAGACGATGAGGCTCTTCAGCAGCGCGCGGTCGCTCTCCTCCGTGCCCGTCTTGAACATGGGGTCGGTGAGCACGTTGATGAAGGGGATGAGGAAGTCATCCTTGTCGCGGATGCACTTCACTTCCTTGTAGGCGGCGAAGATCTCCGACTCATCGAGACCGAGGGACTCGGCGATGTACTGGTAGGCGTGGGTGTGGATCGCCTCCTCGAAGGCCTGGCGCAGCAGGTACTGGCGGCACTCGGGGGCGGTGATGTGGCGATAGGTGCCCAGCACGATGTTGTTGGCGGCCAGCGAATCGGCGGTGACGAAGAAGCCGAGGTTGCGCTTCACGATCAACCGCTCGTCGTCGGTCAACCCCTCGGGGTTCTTCCACAGGGCGATGTCGCGGTTCATGTTCACTTCCTGCGGCATCCAGTGGTTGGCGCAGCCGGAAAGGTACTTGTCCCAGGCCCACTTGTACTTGAAGGGGACGAGTTGGTTCACGTCGGTCTTCGCGTTGATGATGCGCTTGTCTTCGGCGCGCACTCGGGCGAATTTGTGGTCGGCGAGGCCTTCGCTCGCGGCGATGGCTTTGGTCAACAAACCCTCTCCCCGGCCCTCTCCCAAGGGAGAGGGAGATTTCGTGTGGCCCTCTCCCATGGGAGAGGGAGATTTCTGGCCCGGCCCCAAGGGAGAGGGAGATTTGTGCTGCGCGGGGTGCGTGAGCCCCGACGGCGTGGAATGGATGGTCTGCAGCCCGAGGTTCGGGGTGAGTGCAGGGACGTCATCTTCAAAGCTCAACATGTTTCGAATGCTCCTCCAGCGCTTGGGTCGCGCTGCTTCTTGTTGGGTGGTTCGGACCCCGCCTAGGCGAGGATGGCTTCAGCCGGGGCAGTCGGCTCCTGCGCCAGGATTCCCCGCGGGATGGCCTCGCTTCTCGCGGCGGAGGCTTTCCAGTGCAGGGCCTGCAAATTCTCGGGGTCTTGCGAGCCGCCCAGCGAGCGGGGAACGACGAATTCCAGCTCCCAGCCGAAGGGCGAATGGCGGCGGCCGAAATCGGCGTAGCGCACCAGGTTTCCCAGGCAGTCCTTGCGGAATTCCCAGGAGTTCTGCTGCCCGGTGACCGGGTTGGTCTTGGCCCAGGCCGCGCGCTTGAGGTCTTCCAACAACGCCATGTGGACTTGCAGGGCCATCGCCGCCTCCCGCTTTGTTGGTCTTCCTAGGGAGGTAGCTTGCTACAAGGTCTGGGGCTGGTCAAGGGCCAAACCACTAGGGATTGTGGGTATAGGTTGGGGACAACCTGTGGATAAGTGGGTATGGATTGGGGATAAGTGACCCTCTCGGCCCTCCCAAGGGAGAGGGGGGCATGCGACCCTCTCCCCGGCCCTCTCCCAAGGGAGAGGGCGAATTTTAGCGCCGAGGGCCGTCGTACTCGATCTGGTCCATGGGCACCTGGCGCCAGCCGGGCTCGCGGGTCATCTCCTCGTGGGCGTGGGCAAAAAGCCCAGCCGTGCGCGGAATCACCAGCAGGGCGCGCGCGAGGCGCCAGTCGAACCCCAGGTCGGAAGCAATCGCCCCGATCGCCGAATCGATATTGGCGGGAATCGGCCGCCGCGCACGCTCGGCCAACGCCTTCTCCAGCGCGCGCGTCATCGCGATGTGGTCGCCGGCAGTCCCGTACTCCTCGGCGAGGCCGAACAGCACCTTGGTGCGCGGGTCACCCTCGGGATGCTGCGGGTGGCCGAAGCCATCGATGCGCTTGTGGGCCAGCACATATTCCTTCGCGACTTCATCGAACGAACGTCCCGCCTTCTTCGCGTCCGCCACCAGCTCCTGCACGTTCTTCGCGAACTCCTGTCCCGCCCCGCCGTGGATGTCGCCGAACATCATCACACCCGCGGCCACCGAGCACTGGATCGGCACCCCAGCGGCCTGGATGAAGCGCGTCACCGTGGACGAGGGCGAGATGCCATGGTCCGCCACCGCCACGAACACCGCGTTGATCATCTTTGCCTCGTTGCCCTTCGGCAGGTCGCCCTTCAGCAGCAGGTACACCATGGCGCCGAAGTCGATCTTGCCCGTCAGGTCCTTCAGCACGTCGTAGCCGCGCACGGAAACGCCCTCGGGAGTGAACTCGGAGACGGCGGTGCGCCACGGTTTCTTCGGTGCTGCGCTCATGGATTCTCCAGTGGGGTATCGCGCAGCGCGGCGATGCGCCGGCAAGCGGTGAGGAACACGGCCACATCGGCCGAAAAGCTCAAGAGCCGCACGCCCCTTTCCACAAGGGTTGCGGCGTAGGTTTCGTCGATGGTCGCGCCCACGGTCGTCATCACGTGTTTGCCGTGCTTGCGCGCGCTGGCGACCACGCGGTCGAGGACGGCCGCGAGCTCGGGGTGCCGATAGTCGGCGCCCTTCAATCCCATCGCGATGGAAAGGTCGAACGGCCCGAGGAAGACAACCTCGATGCCGTCGAGGGCGAAGATCGCGTCGATGGCCTCGACCGCCTCGGGGTCTTCGACCAGGGGCACCACCAGAATCTCCTCGTTCGATCGGCGCGAATGCTCCGACCAGTCCGGCGGCAGGTAGCCCGCGGCGCGCACCACCGGACAGGCTCCGCGATCGCCTTGCGGCGCATAACGGCAGGCCCGAACCGCCGCCGCGCAACGCTCGGGAGAGGCATGGGGGAGCACAATCCCCTGCACGCCGACATCAAGGCAACGTCCGATCAGCGGGCGATCGAGGTCAGGCACGCGCACCAGCGGCACGATCCCGCTCGCATCCGCCGCCCGCACGCAATGGGCCAGCGTCTCCACCGACGTGGGGCAGTGCTCCATGTCAACGATGGTGAAGTCGAGCCCGCCCTGCGCCATGGCCTCGATCATCACAGGGCTCGCGGAGAAGCACTGCATCCCCGCGAGGGTCTCGCCCGCACCGAGGCGCTCAAGGAGATTGGGTCCCCGACGACTCGGGGAGGACCGCTCCATGAGTCCCCGACGGCCCGGCGATGCATCCGCCATCAATCTGCCTTCGCCTTGGCCATCACCTTGCCGTACTGCACCGTCTCCGCCTTGAGGAAGGTAGCGAACTGCTCGGGCGTGCCACCGATGGCCGCCCCGCCGCGCGTCTGGTACGCCTGCTTCAGCTCCGGCGTGTCGAGGATCTTGTTGATCTCGACGTTCAGCGCCTGCACCGCGCTGTCGGGCGTCTTCGCCGGCACCACCACGCCCAGCCAGCTCTGCAGGTCGAAACCGGGGAAGGCGCTCTCGGCCATGGTGGGCACGTCGGGCAGTTCGGCCGAGCGCTTCGGCGTGGTGACCGCCAGCGCGCGCAGCTTGCCGCCCTTCACGTTCGGCAGCGCCGTGGGCAGCGCCTCGAAGGACCAGTCGACGTGGCCGCCCAAGAGCGCCACCGAGGCCGGCGCGTTGCCCTGGTAAGGGACATGGACCATGTCGAGCTTGAGCTGCTGCTTCATGAGTTCCCCGCCCACGTGCGCGCCAGTGCCGTTGCCGGACGAGGCGTAGTTGAGCTTGCCGGGGTTGGCGCGGGCGAACTTCACCAGGTCCTCCACCGTCTTGAACGGCGAGCTCGCCGGCACCGCGAGCACGAACGAGACCGACCCCAGCAGCACCACCGGCTTCACGTCCTTCAGCGGGTCGTAGGCGAGGTTGGGATAGAGGTACGGCGCGATCGCGAGGTTGCCGACGTAGCCGATGCACACGTTGTAGCCGTCGGGCCGCGCGGCGAGGCAGCGGTCGATCGCCACCGTGCCGCCAGCCCCGGCGATGTTCTCCACGATCACCGGCTGCTTCACGTTGTCGGCCAGCCGCGTCATCACCAGCCGCGTCATGGTGTCGAACGATCCACCGGGTGCGCCGGGCATGAAGACCTGGATCTGCTTCGTGGGGTACTGGGCGGCGGCGATGGTGGCTGCGAGCGCCATGCAGGCGCCAGCGGCGGCGCGCGACAGGATCTTGCTGTTCATGTCTTCTCCTCCTCGGATGTTCCCGTTGTTGTCATACGAAGCAGTGCCGCCACGTCGGGCAGCGCCGCGCATTCAAGGCACACGCGCTCGAGCGCCACGATACGGCTCTCGGCCAGTACGCCGCGCGCCGACTCACGAAAGCGCTCGCGCACGCGCTCCGGCACCACGGCAGGCACCTCCTCCACTCGCGCGGTGAGCGTGCGGCCTTCCTTCAGCCGCACCTCCACCTGGGCGCCCTGGCGCTGCGGGAAGGCGTCGCTGAAACCGGCGTCGGCTTCCACCGCCACGCGGGGTGCGAGGCT
>JBBQBW010000274.1:0-4688 GCA_038318025.1 Burkholderiales bacterium
ATCAACATGAAGATCCTGCTCGCCGCCGACGGCTCCAACTTCACCGCCATCGCCGCCCGGCACCTCGCGGGCCACATGCGGTGGTTCGCCTCCCCGCCCGAAGTACACATCGTGCACTCCTGCGCCCCGATCCCCTATGCCGGCGCCGCGGCCTACGCCGGCAAGGCGGCGGCGCAGAAGTACCTCGAGAGCGACGCGCAAGCCGCCCTCGAGGTCGCAGAAAAGGAGTTGCGCCGGGCGGGCGTGGCATTCACCTCGTCGTGGCAGGTGGGCGAGGTGCAGGCGGTGCTCGCCGCCTATGTGAAGAAGCACGGCATCGACCTGGTGGTGATGGGATCCCACGGCCATGGCGCCCTTGCCGGCCTGGCGCTGGGCTCCGCGACCACGAAATGCATCGCGACCCTCGACGTGCCGATCATGATCGTGCGCAAGGCCCCGCCAGTGAAACCGCCGACACGCCGCGAGCGCGTCTACGGCAAGCGCACCGTCACCGCGTCCTGATACTCCGGCACCTCGGAGGCCCAGCCCGGTTCGCGCCGCACCGTGAGCGCCGCCGGCTAGGAAATGCAGGCGATCACCGCCGCGGGAAGGCCCGCGAGCCCCGGCAGGCGCAGTAACGCGGCGAGCGCCATGGCGATGAGGACGATGCCCGCGGCCCGCCGCACCCAGGGGTTGCGGCGCAGCGCGTTGAAGCGCACGCCGGCCATCCCCGCCACCATCAATCCCGGCACGGTGCCCACGCCGAACGCCGCGAGCACCATCGCGCCATCCAGCGGCGAGCCGCTCGCCATCGCGAGCGGCAGCATCGCGTACACCATCCCGCACGGCAGCCACCCCCACACCGCCCCGGCGCCGAGGGCCCGGGCATCGGAGTCGACGGGAACCATGCGGCGGCGCACGGAAGCCAGCTGCGACCACACGCCGCGGCCGAGGAACTCCAGGCGCACGAGGCCACGGCCCCATCCCGCCACGTAGAGGCCGAGGAGGATCATGAACGCCTGGGCGGTGACGAAGAGCGCGAGTTGCACGGCGTGCACGGCGCCGCCCGCGCTGGCGAGGAGCCCGACGGAGCCGGCGAGCGCGCCCGCGGTGGAATAGGAAGCGATGCGTCCCGCGTTGAACGCCGCGATCCGCCGCCACGCGGGCCCCCGGGAAGCGGCCACCAGGGTGCCGGCGATTCCTCCGCACATCCCGATGCAATGCACGCCGCCGAGCAGCCCCGCCGTGAAGGCCGCGGCGGCGAAGGCTTCCATCACATCACCCGCGAGTAGCGCGTCCGCTCCTCCACCGCGCGCAGGTAGCGGTCGAACACCATGCACACCGCGCGCACCAGCGGGCGCCCCTTGCCGGTCACGTGGATCCACCCCGGCTCGAGCTCCACCAGGCCATCGGCCTCGAGGGCCTCGAGGTCCGCCATCTCGGCGGCGAAGTAGTCGTCGAAGTCGACGAGCCAGGCGAGCTCGATCGCTTCCTTGGAGAGCGTGAACTGGCACGCCAGCGCCTGGATCACCGCGCGGCGCGCGAGGTCGTCGCGTCCGAGCTGGATGCCGCGCAGCACCGGGAGGTGGCCCGCGTCCAGCGCGGCGTAGTAGGCGTCGAGCTCCTTCACGTTCTGCGAGTACGAGGGCCCTACCTTGCCGATCGAGGAGACGCCCAGGCCCACCAGGTCGCAATCGCCGCTCGCCGAGTAGCCCTGGAAGTCGCGGATGAGGCGGCCCTGGCGCTGCGCCACGGCGAGCTCGTCTTCCGGGAGCGCGAAATGGTCCATGCCGATATGGACATAACCCGCGGCCTCCAGGCGCTCGACCGCATGCCGCATCAGCTCGAGCTTGGTGGCCGAGCCGGGAAGCTGGACCTCGATGATGCGGCGCTGGGGCGGGAACGCGGCGGGCAGGTGCGCGTAGGAATAAAGCGCGATCCGGTCCGGGCGCGCGTCGACCACGATGTCGAGGGTCTTCGCGAAGCCGGTGATCGTCTGCTTCGGCAACCCGAGGATCAGGTCCATGTTGATGGAGCGGAAGCCGTGGACGCGCCCGGCCTCGACCACCGCGAGGGTCGCCGCGACCCCCTGGATGCGGTTCACCGCGCGCTGCACCTCGGGATCGAAGTCCTGCACGCCGATCGACATGCGGTTAAAGCCCAGGCCCGCGAGGTGCGCGATGCGCGCGGGGCCCGCCTTGCGCGGGTCGATCTCGATCGCGTACTCGCCGGCGGGGTCGAACTCGAACGCGTCGTGGAGCTTGGCGACCAGCCGTTCGCACTGCTCCTCGGGCATGAAGGTCGGCGTGCCGCCCCCCCAATGCATGCGCGAGACCTTGCGTGGCCCCTCGAGCGCCGCCGCCACGAGGTCCACCTCGCGGACGAGGTAATCCACGTAGCGCACCGCCTTCGCGCGATCGCGCGCCGCGATCTTGTTGCAGGCGCAGTAGAAGCACAGCGTGTCGCAGAACGGCACGTGCACATATAATCCGAGGGGCCGGCCGGTGCCGCCGACACGGCGGTGCCCGAGCCAGTGGCGGTAGGCCTCCTCGTCGAAGGCCTCGACGAAGCGGTCGGCGGTGGGATACGACGTGTATCGCGGCCCGCGGCCCCCGTACTTGTTCAGCAACCTGGAATCCATGTCCGCACTATGCGCGACGATTCACCCCGCCCCTTGATCCCCGTCAACCCCGCGGCAGGCGCTGCTGAAGGGATCACATCGGGCCCGATGCTGGTGATCCTCTTCCCGGTGATCGCGGTGGGCCTGGTCACCGTGGCCCTCGCCGTCGTCGCCGCCCTCGCGGGCTTCCATCCACAGCAGATGCTGGCCACCGCCGCGGGCATCGGCGCCGTGCTCACGATCCCGGCGTTGGTGCTGCTCTACCGCCAGCGCACCGAGCGCCAGGCCGCCCAGCGCGGGCTCTCCGAGGCGCGGGCGCACGTGGATGGGGTCGTCGAGTCGGCCATGGACGCCATCATCACCGTCGACATGGAGCAGCGCGTGGTGCAGTTCAACGCCGCCGCCGAGGGCATTTTCGGCTGGCCGCGCGCGGCGGTGCTGGGCAAGCCGCTCGACCTGCTGATCCCGGAGCGCTTTCGCACCGCGCACCGCGGCCATGTCGAGCGCTTCGGCGCCACGGCCGTCACCTCGCGCGGCATGGACAACCAGACCGTGCTGCACGGCCTTCGCGCCGGCGGCGCGGAATTCCCGATCGAGGCCTCGATCTCCCAGCACGGCGAAGGCGGCCGCAAATTCTATACCGTGATCCTGCGCGACATCACCCAGCGCCTCGAGAGCGCCGAGCGCCTGGCCCGCAGCGAGGCGCGCCTGCGCGGCATCCTCGACTCCGCGATGGATGCGGTGATCACCATCGACCACGACCAGCGCGTAGTGATGTTCAACCAGGCGGCCGAAGCGGTGTTCGGCTGGCCCCGCGACGAGGCCATCGGGGCGTCCCTCGACGGGTTCATCCCGGAGCGCCTGCGCGCCGGCCATCGCGATCTGGTGAGCAACTTCGGCACCAGCGGCGAAACCTCGCGGCGCATGGGCCACGCGCGGGTGGTGACGGGGCTGCGCCGCAACGGGGAGGAGTTCCCGATCGAGGCCTCGATCTCCCAGGTGGGGGAGCAAGGCCAGCGCCTCTACACCGTGATCCTGCGCGACGTCACCGAGCGGGTTCGCGCCGACGGGGCGCTGCGGCGCTCGCGCGAGGAGCTGCGCGAGTTCGCGGTCGCCGCCAACTCGGTGCGCGAGCAGGAGAAGAGCCGCATCGCCCGCGAGCTGCACGACGAGCTCGGCCAGTCGCTCACCGCGCTCAAGCTCGACGTGGGGTGGCTGAAGGACCACGTTCCCGGCGGCGGCCCGGTTTCAGGCAAGCTCACGCGCATGCACTCCCTCCTCGACGACACCGTGGCGGCCGCCCGGCGCATCTCCTCGGACCTCAGGCCCCTGATGCTCGACGACCTGGGCCTGGTGGCGGCGAGCGAGTGGCTGGTGGACAGCTTCTCCCAGCGCACCGGCATCCGCTGCGAGCTGGTGGTCGGCCCGGGCGATTTCGACCTCCCCGACCCCCACGCGACGGCGATCTTCCGCGTGTTGCAGGAATCCCTCACCAACGCCGCCAAGCACTCCGAGGCGACCCAGGTGGAAGCAACCCTCGAGCACGAGGGCGATGCGCTGGTCCTCACCGTGAGCGACAACGGCCTCGGCTTCGAGGCCGCGGCGCCGCGCAAGCCCGGCTCCCACGGCCACCTGGGACTGCGCGAGCGCGCCTACCTGCTGGGGGGCGAAGTGGACATCGACAGCCAGCCGGGACGCGGCACGCGGGTGGAGCTGCGCCTTCCCGCGCCGGGAGCGGCGCCATGATCCGCGTGGTGCTGGCCGACGACCACACCATCGTGCGCGAGGGGCTCAAGCAGCTGCTCTCGGCGGCCGGCGACCTCGAGATCGCCGGCGAGGCGAGCAACGGCCACGAGGTGATGGAACGCGTGCGCGACCTCGACTTCGACCTCCTGCTGCTCGACATGTCGATGCCCGGCAGGAGCGGCATCGAGCTGATCAAGCTGGTGCGCGCCGAGCGCCCGAAGCTGAAGATCCTGGTCCTCAGCATGCACGCGGAGCACCAGTACGCGGTGCGCGCCATCCGCGCGGGCGCCTCGGGCTACCTCACCAAGGAGAGCGCCTCGCGCCAGCTGGTGGAAGCGATCCG
>JBBQBW010000275.1:0-4662 GCA_038318025.1 Burkholderiales bacterium
ATTTCTTTTCCCTCTCTCTCGGGAGAGGTCCGGTGGCGGGATTGGCTTTGGCCTGGCGCAGCGCGAAGCCGTTGGCGTGGCGCAGGTCGGCGTGCTTCGCCTCGACATTGCGAACCGCCAGCTGCGGCCAGATGGCGGCGAAACGCTCGAGGCGCGGCTGCGGGTCGCCGCGGCCGAGCTCGAGGTCGAGGCCGGACTCGAGGATCACCTGCCAGCCGCCGCGGGGTGAGAGGCGCACCTCGGCCACCGCGCTGCCGACCGGGGCGAGCGCCTGCGCGATCGCCGGGTAGGCCGCGACCATCAGGGCGGCCTTCGTGTCGGGGCCGGTGAAGAGCGGCAGCTTCGCGGCGGTGCGCGCGGCGAACACCTCGCCGCGGGAGCTCACCAGCGCCTGGTCGCCCCAGCGGGCGACGGCATCGTGGGCTTGCACGCTGATCTCGATCGCGTCGGGGAAGCGGCGGCGCACGCTCGCCTCGCGCACCCACGGCACGCGGCGCGCCGCTTCGCGCACGCTTTCCATCCCCACCGCGGGGCCCGCGGCACTGGCGCGCCGGATCCCGTCGGCGAGCGCCTGGAGCGCCGCCGGCGGCACGCGCTCGGCGTCGCCGGAGAAGATGACGCGCTCCACCGGGCGCGAAGCCAGCGCCGCGAAGCCGTACCAGGCGCCCCCGGCGATCAGCACGATCACGGCCACGGCGGCACCGGCGCGAAACAGTCGCAGGCGCAGCGGCTCGCGCGCGGGCTTCACCGGCGCGGGCCTCATGCGGGCCTCCCGGAGTCGAGCATCGCGGCCTCGAGGATCGCAACGCAGAGTGTGGGGTAGTCCATGCCCGCGCCCTTCGCTGCCATCGGCACCAGGCTGTGGCCGGTCATGCCTGGCGACGTGTTCATCTCGAGGAAGCTGAACTCGCCGTTCGGCCGCAGCATCACGTCGGCGCGGCCCCAGCCACGGCAGCCGAGCACGCGGAAGCTCTTCAGCGCCGCCTCGCGGATGCGATTCTCCAGCTCCGCGGGAATTCCCGAGGGGCAGAAGTACTTCGTGTCGTCGGTGAAGTACTTGTTCTGGTAGTCGTAGTTGCCCTGGGGCGCCACGATCCGCACCAACGGCAGCGCCGTGTCACCGAGGATCGACGCGGCGAGCTCCTCGCCGGCGACGGACTCCTCGGCGATCACCAGCTCGTCGTACTTCGCCGCGAGCTTCACCGCCTCGGCGAGCTTGCCGACGGCGCTCACCTTGGTGATGCCGATGGTGGAGCCCTCGCGCGCGGGCTTCACGAAGATCGGCAGCCCCAGCGTCTCCACCAGCTTCATCGGGTCGGTCGTGGCGCCGACCATCGCGAAGCGCGGCGTGGGGATCCCCGAGGCGTCCCACACCAGCTTGGTGCGCCACTTGTCCATGGCGAGGGCAGAGGCCATCACGCCGCTGCCGGTGTACGGCACGCCCATCACCTCGAGCGCCCCCTGCACCGTGCCGTCTTCGCCGAAGCGGCCGTGGAGTGCCACGAAGGCACGGTCGAAGCCCGCCGACCGCAGCTCGAAGAGGTTGCGCTCGGCGGGATCGAAGGCATGGGCATCGACGCCCTCCGACTTCAGCGCCGCCAGCACCGCGCGCCCGGAGATGAGCGAGATCTCGCGCTCGGCCGAGGGGCCGCCCATCAGCACCGCCACCTTGCCGAGGTCAGCCATGCTTCGCCTCCCCGACGATGCGCACTTCGCGGATCAGCTTGGAGCCGGTGCGCTCGAGCACCGTAGCCTCCACGTGGTGGATCACGTCCTCGATGTCCTGCGCCGTGGCGCCCTCGAGGTTCACGATGAAGTTGGCGTGCTTGGTCGACACCTGCGCGCCGCCGATGGCGAAGCCCTTCAGGCCGCACGCTTCGATCAGGCGCGCGGCGTGGTCGCCTTCCGGGTTGCGGAACACGCTGCCCGCGTTCGGCTGGTTCAGCGGCTGCGTGGCCACGCGCTTGGACAGCAGCTCGCGGATGCGCGCCATCGCGGCATCCACTTCGCCCTCCCCGAACTGGAGGAGCCCTGAGACAAACCACTCGTCGGGGTGCTTGCGCGAGGCGACGTGGCGATACCCCACCTCGAAGTCGGCCGGCACGCGCTCGTGGAGCACGCCGCGGCGGTCCACGGTCTGCACGCTCACCACGTGGCTCCAGGTGTCCCCGCCGTAGCAACCGGCATTCATCGCCAGCGCCCCGCCGATGGTGCCCGGCACCCCCGCCAGCCATTCGGCGCCGGCGCCGCCATGTCGCGCCACGAAGCGCGCGAGGTGCGGCGAGGGCACGCCCGCCAGCGCGCGGAAGCCGTGGTCCTCCACCACGATGCCATCCAGCGCGTGGTGGGTGAAGATCACGGTGCCGGCGAAGCCACCGTCGCGCACCAGCAGGTTGCTGCCGAGGCCGACGAAGAGCAGCGGCTCGCCGGGATTCACCATCGCGAGGAATGCGCAGAGGTCGGCCACGTCGGCAGGCTGGTAGAAGGTGCGCGCGCGGCCCCCGGCACGCCAGCTCACGTGGCGCGCCATCGGTTCGTCGCGGCGCAGGACGCCGCGCAGGTTGGGGGAGAATTCGCGCGCTTCGCTCATGTCCATCAATCCTGTCCCCGGGCGCGCTCGCCCGGCGGCACGGCGAGCTCGGGCGCGAGGTGTCCGATGGAGCCCGCGCCCATGGTGAGGACCACGTCGCCGTCGCGCACGCGCGAGAGCACCGCTGCGCGCATCTCGCTCGATTTCTCGACGAAGAGCGGCTCGACCTTTCCGCCGACACGAACGGCGCGGGCCAGCGAGCGGCCATCGGCAGCCACGATCGGAGCTTCGCCCGCGGGGTAGACGTCGGCCAGCACCAGCTCGTCCACGGTGGAGAGCACGCGGGCGAAATCCTCGAACAGATCGCGGGTGCGGGTGAAGCGGTGCGGCTGGAAGGCGAGCACCAGGCGGCGGTCGGGGAAGGCGCCGCGCGCGGCCGCGATGGTGGCCGCCATCTCCGCCGGGTGGTGGCCGTAGTCGTCCACCAGCGTGAAGGCCCCGCCGGCGCCGAGGGGGATCTCGCCGAAGCGCTGGAAGCGCCGGTCCACGCCGGTGAACTCCTTGAGCGCCTTGGCGATCGCGGTATCGGGGGCGCCTACCTCGCGTGCCACGGCGATGGCGGCGAGCGCGTTCAGGACGTTGTGCTCGCCCGGCTGGTTCAACGTGACGTCCAGACGCGGCAGCGACCCGTCGCTCGCGACCGCGTCGAAGCGCATCAGCGCGTTCTCCCAGCGCACGTTCTCGGCGCGCAGGTTGGCCTCCTCCGAGCGCCCGTAGGTGAGCATCGGCTTCGCGACCTGCGGCATGATGGCGCGCACGTGCGGATCGTCGTGGCAGAGCACCGCCAGGCCGTAGAACGGCAGGTGGCCGAGGAACTCGACGAACGCGGCCTTCAGGCGCTCGAAGTCCTGGCCGTAGGTCTCCATGTGGTCGGCGTCGATGTTGGTGACCACCGAGATCACCGGCTGCAGGAACAGGAACGACGCGTCGCTCTCGTCGGCTTCGGCCACCAGGAACTCGCCCTTGCCCAGGCGCGCGTTGGTGCCGATGGAATTCAACCGCCCGCCGATCACGAAGGTGGGATCGAGGCCTGCCTCGCCCAGTACCGCCGCGACGAGCGACGTGGTGGTGGTCTTGCCGTGGGTGCCGGCGATGGCGATGCCCTGCTTGAAGCGCATCAGCTCGGCCAGCATCATCGCGCGCGGCACCACCGGGATACGCGCCTCGCGCGCCCGCAGCACTTCCGGATTGTCGGGCTTCACCGCCGAGGAGGTCACCACCGCGTCTGCCTGCGCCACGTTGTGCGCCGCGTGGCCGATCACGATGGGGATGCCCAGCGAGCGCAGCCTGCGCACCGGCGGGCTTTCGGAGATGTCGGAGCCCGACACCTGGTAGCCCAGGTTCGAGAACACCTCGGCGATGCCCGACATGCCGGAGCCCCCGATGCCCACGAAGTGGATGCGCTTCACCTTATGCCGCATCGGCCAGCTCCTGGCAGAGGTCGGCGCAGCGGCGCGTGGCGTCGGGCTTGCCCAGCGCGCGGGCGGCGCGCGCCATCGCGGCGAGCTTCTCGCGCGTGAGGCCGCGCAGCACGGCGGCGAGCGATTCGGGCGAGGTCTCGAGCTGCTTCAGCGCGAGGCCCGCCTCGCGGTCGGCGAGGAAGCGCGCGTTGGCCATCTGCTCGTCGGCGACGAACCACGGCAGCGGGAACAGGATAGACGCGACGCCCGCGGCGGAGAGCTCGGCCACGGTGACGGCGCCGGAGCGGCACACCATCACGTCGCACCAGGCGTAGCGCGCCGCCATGTCGTCGATGAACGGGACCACTTCGGCGGCTACACCGGCGGCGCGATAGCCGGTGGCGAGCGCGTCGTAGAGCCTGGCGCCGGCCTGGTGGACCACCTCGGGACGCTCGGCCGCGGGCAACGCCTTCAGCGTCGCGAGCACCAGCTCGTTCAGGGTCTGGGCGCCGAGGCTGCCGCCGACCACCAGCAGCCGCAGCGGGCCCGCGCGGCCGGCGAGACGCGTCTCGGGCGGCGCGATCCCGGCGATGTCGGCGCGCACCGGCGTGCCGAGCCACAGCGGCTGCCGCGGCTTCGGCATCGCGTTGGCCCACTTCTGCGCCACCGGAC
>JBBQBW010000276.1:0-4625 GCA_038318025.1 Burkholderiales bacterium
ATCGATGCCGCCGCCCAAGCGCGCCTCGTTGCCGCGGGATGCGACGCGCGCATGGCGCGCCTCTACGCCGCCCGCGGCACCCTCGCCATGGAGGAGCTCGCCATTACGCTCGCCGGGCTGGTGGCACCGGAGCGCCTGAGCCACGTCCACGACGCCGCGCGGCTCCTCGCGGACGCCATCGCTGCCGGTGAAAAGCTGCTGATCGTGGCCGACTACGACGCCGACGGCGCCACCGCCTGCGCGCTCGGCGTGAAGGCGCTGCGCATGATGGGCGCGCACGTGGATTTTCTCGTCCCCAACCGCTTCGAGCACGGCTACGGGCTCACGCCGGAGATCGCACGGGAGGCGGCGAAGCGCTCGCCCCAGTGGCTCATCACGGTGGACAACGGCATCGCGGCCAACGAGGGCATCGAGGCGGCCAACCGCCTCGGCATGCGCGTGCTGGTGACGGACCACCACCTGCCCGGCCAGCACCGGCCGGACGCGGCCTGCATCGTAAACCCGAATCAGGTGGGCTGCGGGTTCCCCAGCAAGCACCTGGCGGGCGTGGGCGTGATCTTCTACGTGATGCTGGCGCTGCGCGCAGAGTTGCGTGGCCGCGGCGCCTTCGCCGGCGGCGCGGAGCCCAACCTCGCGGCCCTGCTCGACCTGGTGGCACTCGGCACCGTCGCCGACGTGGTGCGGCTCGATGCCAATAACCGCATCCTGGTGGCCCAGGGCGTGGCACGCATCCGCGCCGGCCAGGCGTGCCCCGGCATCGCGGCCCTGCTGGAAGTGGCGGGCCGCTCGCCGCGGCAACTGGTGGCCCAGGACCTCGGATTCGCCGTGGGCCCGCGCCTCAACGCGGCGGGGCGCCTGAAGGACATGTCCGTCGGCATCGAGTGCCTGCTCGCCACGGACCCAGCCACAGCCCGCGAGCTCGCCGGGCGCCTCGACAAGCTGAATCGGGAGCGGCGCGAGATCGAGGGCGACATGCAGGCCTCGGCGCTTGCGATGCTGGAAGGCTTCGAGGCCGGGGACACGTGGTCGCTCTCCGTTCACCAGCCCGACTGGCACGAAGGCGTGGTGGGGCTGCTCGCCTCGCGGCTCAAGGATCGTTTCCACCGGCCGGTGTTCGCGTTCGCCGCGAGCGGCGCCGACCGGCTGAAGGGCTCGGGGCGCTCCATCCCGGGCCTGCATCTGCGCGACGCGCTGGACCTCGTGGACAAGCGCGAGCCCGGACTCATCGAGCGCTTCGGCGGCCACGCCATGGCCGCGGGGCTCACCGTCGCCCGCGACCGGCTCGCCCCCTTCCGCGACGCCTTCGAGCGCGTGGCGCGCGAGCTCCTCACCCCCGCCGACTTAGAGCAGCGCATCGAGTGCGACGGCGAGCTCGCGGACGCGGACATGACCGAGGCCTTCGCGCGCGCGATCAAGGGCCGCGTCTGGGGCCAGGGGTTTCCCGAGCCGCGCTTCGACGGGCGCTTCGCGGTGCACGAGCAGCGGGTGGTGGGGGAGAAGCACCTCAAGCTCACCCTCGGCGCCGGCAAGCGGCGTTTCTCCGCGATCCGCTTCGGCAGCGCCGAGCCGCTTCCGGCGACGGTGCGCGCCGTCTACCGCCTCGATCTCAACGAATGGCAGGGCTCCGCCACCCTGCAGCTCGTGGTCGAGTACGTCGAGCCCGTATAATCGACGGTTTGCCCGACCTGAAACAGCGCGCCATGGAAGCGGACCAGCTCAACCTCATCGACAATTCCCTCCAGGACCTCGCCGCCCGGGCGAGCGAGCTGCGGAGGTATCTTTGACTACGACGCCAAGCAGCAGCGCCTCGTAGAAGTCGTCCGCTCGCTGGAGGACCCCAAGGTCTGGGAGGACTCCAAGCGCGCCCAGGAGCTCGGCAAGGAGCGCCGCACGCTCGAAGAGGTGGTGGACACCCTCCACCGGATCGACGCGGGCCTCAAGGATTCCACCGAGCTCTTCGCCCTCGCGCGGGGCGAATCCGACGACGCCACCCTCAACTCCATCGCCGCCGACGTCCGGGCGATCGACACGAGTGTCGCCGAACTCGAGTTCCGGCGCATGTTCTCCGACCCGATGGATCCCAACAACTGCTTCGTCGACATCAACGCGGGGCAAGGCGGCACCGAGGCCCAGGACTGGACCCAGATGCTGCTGCGCATGTACCTCAAGTACTGCGACAAGAAGGGGTTCAAGTACGAGCTGCTCGACGAGAGCGCGGGCGAGGTGGCGGGACTCAAGAGCGCCTCGATCAAGGTGATCGGCGCCTATGCCTACGGGCACCTGCGCACCGAAACCGGCATCCACCGGCTGGTGAGGAAGTCCCCGTTCGATTCCAACGCGCGGCGCCACACCTCGTTCGCGGCGGTATTCGCCTATCCCGAGGTCGACGAGACCATCGAGATCGAGATCAATCCCGCGGACCTTCGCATCGATACCTATCGCGCCTCCGGGGCCGGCGGCCAGCACGTGAACAAGACCGATTCGGCGGTGCGCATCACCCACCTGCCGACCAATATCGTGGTCTCGTCGCAGAACGACCGCTCGCAGCACCGCAACCGCGCGGAAGCCTTCGCGATGCTGAAATCGAAGCTCTACGAGCTGGAGCTGCGCAAGCAAACCGATGCCAAGCAGGAGATGGAGGACGCCAAGACCGACATCGGCTGGGGTCACCAGATCCGCTCGTACGTGCTGGACCAGTCGCGCATCAAGGATTTGCGCACCAACGTCGAGGTTGGCAACACCCAGTCGGTGCTCGACGGCGACCTCGACCCGTTCATCTCCGCAAGCCTCAAACAGGGAGTCTAGGAACCATGGAGCCCAATGCCCGCATGCTCGCCGCCGCCTTGTTCCTCGCATTCACCGGCGCCGCTTTTGCACAGCCGGTGGAACCCGTCCTGAAGCAGGTGCAAGCGCAGAAGCAGCCGTTCCTCGACACGCTGAAGGAGCTCACCTCGATCGAGTCGGGCAGCCGCGACTTCGAGGGCGTGGAGAAGATTTCCGGCGTCATCGCCGAGCGGTTGAAGGCCCTGGGCGGGCAGGTGGAGCGGCTGGAGCCCGCCGAGGTCTACAAGATGGAGGACACCCCCGAGAAGATCGGCCGCGCCGTGCGCGCCACGTTCAAGGGCAAGGGCACCAAGAAGATCCTCCTCCTCGCCCACTCGGACACCGTGTACGCGAAGGGCGCGAGCGAGAAGCAGCCCTTCCGCGTCGACGGCGACAAGGCCTACGGCCTCGGCATTGCCGACGACAAGCAGGGCGTGGGGCTCATCCTGCACTCGATCAAAGTGCTGCAGGATCTCGCCTTCGACGAGTACGGCACGATCACCGTGCTGATCAATCCCGACGAGGAGATCAGCTCGCCGGGCCACCGCGCGGCCATCACCAGGGCAGGCAGCGAGCACGACGCGGTCATGTCCTTCGAGGGCGGCGGCGGCGCCAACGTGGACCAGGTGCGACTCGCCACGGCGGGCATCGCCGGGGTGACGATCAAGGTGCGCGGCCGTGCCTCCCACGCGGGCTCGGCCCCGGAGCGCGGCATCAATGCACTCTACGAGCTCGCCCACCAGATCCTGCAGATGAAGGACTTCACCGAGCCCGCCACGGGCCTGAAGATGAACTGGACCGTCGCCAAGGCGGGCTTCAACCGCAACGTGATCCCGGCGGAAGCCGAGGCCATGGCCGACATCCGGGTGCTGCGCGTGGCCGACTTCGACGGGATCGAAGCGAAAATCCGCGAGAAGGCGAAGACCCAGCTCGTGACCGACGCCAAGGTCGAGGTGGTGTTCGACCGGCGCCGCCCGCCGCTCGAGGCCCCGCCCGCCTCCATCGCCTTCGCCAACCACGCCCAGGCGATCTACAAGGAGCTCGGCAAGGACCTCAAGGTCGCAACCGTCAGCACCGGCGGCGGCACCGACGCCGCGTTCGCGGGGCTTAAAACCAGGGCGCCAGTGGTCGAGGGCTTCGGCCTGCGCGGCTTCGGCGCGCACTCCAACGACAACGAGTACATCTTCATGGACAGCATCGAGCCGCGCATGTACCTCGCGGTGCGCACCATCGTGGATTTCTCGCGCGGCAAGGTGGCGGGGCAGTGAATCATCCTTCCACGCCTGCCAGCGTTTTCCTCCTCATGTCTCACGATCGGGGAGGGGCGGGCATGGGACTTCACCACGGGGAACACGGGGAACACGGGGGTGGCACGGGGAAAATCGGGTGGGACGTGACGGCGCCGGTCGTCAGCGCGGCGATCAAGGTTCATTCGGCGCTCGGACCCGGACTGCTCGAATCGGTCTACGAGGAGTGTTTGTGCCGGGAGCTGTCGAAGGGACACATCGCGTTTCAACGCCAAGTACAGATTCCGATCCTTTACGATGGCTTGGCGCTGGCGACGGGTCCGCGTCTCGACCTGCAGGTCGGCGACAACCTCATCGTGGAGGTCAAGGCGGTGGAGAGCCTTACGCCGTTACACGATGCCCAACTCCTTACGTACCTGCGGATGGCAAGGATGCGCTTCGGACTCCTCATCAACTTCAACGTGTCTCGTCTCATGAATGGCGGCATCCGTCGCAAGATCGTCTGACACCCGGGTTTCCCTGTGCCACCCCCGTGTTCCCCGTGTCCCCCGTGGT